>CAKVNP010000320.1 GCA_934777095.1 uncultured Clostridium sp.
ATACCCATATGAATAAGAAAATCTCCTACTGCTGAAATACTTATTGTTTCTATTTTTTCTTCAGCAGGCTCTTTTTCTTCCTGCTGCTTTGCTACCTGAAGACTATTTTCCTTTTCATTGCCCGTATCATTATTCCTAGCCGTATAAACACTGCTAGTTTTACTATCTCCATCTGCTAATAAACTATTATCCTTATTATATGTTATACCAAATCCTGCTGTAATTATTATCGCTGATAAAAACACTATTCCACTTACAGCTTTCACACTATTTCCTCTTTTCAAATTCCCACCTCCACATTTCATTTTACCTAACAAATCACTATTTTACCATAATAAATATTATTTTACTGTTTTTTCTATACAATCTATAAAAAAAACTTACAACAGTGTTGTAAGTTTAAAAATAAGCATTAAAGCTGTTCTCTCTTAAAGATCTAATAATTTATATAGTTCTTTACATTTTTCTTTGTCCATAGCTTCTACACCATCTAGTCTATACTTAATTCCTAAAGTTTCATATTTATTTACTCCTAATAAGTGATATGGTAATAATTCTACCTTTTCCACATTATCTAAGCCCTTAATGAAATCTCTTAATTTAAGCATATATTCTTCACTATCCGTCATACCTGGTACAACAACTTGTCTAATCCACAGCTTAGTACCCCTCTTCTTACAAGCTTCTAAGAATTTAGTTGTTTCATCCATTGCTAAACCAGTCATTTCTTTATATCCATCAGCAGTTAAATGCTTCACATCATAAAGAACAAGGTCAGTATATTTAAGAATTTCTTCATAGTCACCAAATCCTACTCCTGAAGTATCTAGTGTAGTATGTATACCTTTTTCTTTACATAGTCTTAATGACTCTTTTAAGAATTCTGGCTGTCTTAACGGATCTCCTCCTGAAAAAGTAATCCCGCCTCCTGATCTTTCAAAATAACTTCTAAATCTAGCAATTTTATTTACTAATTCTTCTGGTGTGTACTCTTCTACGTCTTTCCCCTCTGCTGTCCATGTATCAGGATTATGACAGTAAAGACATCTTAAAGCACATCCTTGCATAAATACTACTACCCTTATTCCAGGACCATCTACTAATCCCATGCTTTCTATCGAATGTATTCTTCCTTTAACCATCGTCATCCTCCAAAAAATTAAATTAATATAAATTAATGTAGAAACTCCAGATGGAGTTTCTACATATTCTATATTTGTACTATCAATATTAATTATACATAAAAAATATTAAGTTACAACAATTACATAGTTTCGTGGAATGTTCTGCTGATAACATCCATTTGTTGTTCTTTAGTTAATCTAGTGAAGTTAACTGCATATCCTGAAACTCTGATTGTTAATGTTGGATACTTTTCTGGATTTTCCATTGCATCTAATAAAGTAGCTCTGTTAAATACATTAACGTTTAAGTGATGAGCTCCTTGTGCAAAGTATCCATCTAAGATATTAGCTAAATTGCTTTCTCTTTGATCTTCGCTCTTTCCTAAAGCATCAGGAACGATTGAGAATGTATTAGATACACCATCTTGACATACTCCTGAGAATGGTATTTTAGCAACTGAGTTTAATGAAGCTAAAGCTCCACTTGTATCTCTTCCGTGCATTGGGTTAGCTCCTGGTGCAAGTGGTTGTCCAATTTTTCTACCATCTGGAGTTGAACCTGTCTTCTTACCATATACAACATTTGAAGTTATTGTTAATACTGATAAAGAATGCATAGCATTTCTGTATAATGGATGTTTCTTTAATTCATCCATGAATTTATTTGTTATTTCAACAGCTAAATCATCTACTCTATCATCGTCATTTCCGTATTTAGGGAAATCTCCTTCAATTTCGAAATCAACAGCTATACCATTTTCATTTCTTACTGGTTTAACTTTTGCATACTTAATAGCTGATAATGAATCGGCAGCAACAGAAAGCCCAGCTATACCAAAGGCCATTATTCTACCTACTTCTGTATCATGTAAAGCCATTTGTCCTGCTTCATAAGCATATTTATCATGGTTGATGTGAATGATATTCATTGCATCAACGTAGATCTTAGCTACTTTTTCCATAGCTTTAAAGTATGCTTCTTTAACTGTCTTAAAGTCTAAAACATCATCATTAATCTTTTCTAATCCTTTAAGCGCAAGCTTTCCACTCTTTTCATCAACACCACCATTGATAGCGTATAATAAAGTCTTAGCTAAGTTAGCTCTTGCTCCGAAGAATTGCATTTGCTTACCAACCTTCATTGGAGAAACACAACAAGCTATTGCATAGTCATCTCCGTAAATTGGTCTCATGATTTCATCATTTTCATATTGTAATGCATCTGATTCAATTGACATCTTAGCACAGTATTTTTTGAAGTTTTCAGGTAATTTATCAGACCATAATACTGTCATATTTGGTTCTGGTGCAGTACCTAAGTTAGTTAATGTGTGTAAGAATCTGAATGAGTTCTTAGTAACAAGTGGTTTACCGTTAACACCCATACCACCAATCGATTCAGTTACCCATGTAGGATCTCCAGCAAATAATTCGTTATATTCAGGAGTTCTTAAGTGTCTAACTAATCTTAATTTGATGATAAATTGGTCCATAATTTCTTGAACTTCTGATTCAGTTAAAACTCCAGCAGCTAAATCTCTTTCAGCATAGATATCTAAGAATGTAGATGTTCTACCTAAAGACATAGCAGCACCATTGTTTTCTTTAACTGCAGCTAAGTATCCAAAGTATACCCATTGAACTGCTTCCTTAAAGTTTGCAGCTGGCTTAGAAATATCAAAACCATATTTAGCAGCCATAGACTTCATAGCATTTAAAGCTCTGATTTGTTCGCTTACTTCTTCTCTTTTTCTTACCAATTCATCCAACATATCACCATGTAAGCCATTATCTAAATCATTTTGCTTTTGTTCTATTAAGTAGTCAATACCATATAAAGCTATTCTTCTATAATCACCGATGATTCTTCCTCTACCATAAGCATCTGGAAGACCTGTTAATAAACCGTTTGATCTAGCAGCTCTTATTTCCTTAGTATAGCAATCGAATACACCTTGATTATGAGTCTTTCTATATGCTGAGAAATACTTATCTATATTTTCATCTAATTTGAATCCATACTCTGCTAATGATGTATGAACCATTCTCATTCCACCAAATGGATTTACTATTCTTTTTAATGGAGCATCTGTTTGTAAACCAACAACTACTTCATTATCTTTATCAATATACCCTGCTTCATAATTATCAATTCCTGATACTCTATCTGTAGCAACGTCTATAATTCCTTTTTTAATTTCTTCAATGATTAATGCATTGCATTCTTCCCAAACCTTTGAAGTTTTTTCTGTTATAGGTGCTAAGAATGAATCATCACCTTCATATAATTTATAGTTTTTTTGAATAAAGTTTCTTACATCGATTGACTCTTCCCAAAGTCCTCCGTTAAAACCTTCCCATTGTTGAAACATTGTACTTCCTCCTCGTGTTATAT
>CAKVNP010000321.1 GCA_934777095.1 uncultured Clostridium sp.
ATATAGGAATTATTATCGCGGTAATTATGCTTATCTTTACTTCTTCAGCTTTAATAAGTGTACTATCAGTAATGCTGGTTGCTTTAAGCAATGCTTTGATGACCCCTGTCGTAATGAGTATACAAAATGACTCTATAACATCAGGAGATAGGGCAACTATTTTATCCATGTATTCCATAATAGGAAGTGTATTTTCAGGTATTGTTAACCCGGTCATTGGTATAGCTGCAGATTACTCCCTTACTGTATCGTTTGTAATATGTATGATAATGGTAATAGGGGCTTATATACTAATGCGGACTTATTTAAAAAGCAGGATAATAAAGGAATAGTTTTATGCTAGGCAACAGCCTGGCATTTTTTATATTTGACAATAATGTATATAATATAAAGAAAGATAATTATAGATGAATAGGAGAAATAAGAATGAAAGAAATCAGTTTATATATACATATACCATTTTGCAAGCAGAAGTGTTTCTATTGTGATTTCCCTTCTTTTGCCGGAAAAGAAAAATATCGCGATGATTATATCAAAGCTTTATGCAAGGAAATAGAAAATAGAGCTGCCGGATACATAATAAGGTCTATTTTTATTGGTGGAGGCACTCCATCTTATTTAGAAGCTGCTGAAATAGAAAAGTTATTAAGTACAGTAAATAAATTAAAATTTAAAGAAGGTATGGAGTTTTCTATGGAATGTAACCCTGGAACTATTTCAAAAGAAAAATTTATTGCTATGAAAAATGGCGGAGTAAATAGGTTGAGTTTTGGCTTACAATCTACAGATAATAAGATGCTTAAAAAGATTGGGCGTATACATACCTATGAGGAGTTTTTAGAAAATTATAATTTAGCTAGGGAAATTGGCTTTAATAATATTAATGTTGATTTAATGTATGGTCTGCCTGATTTAACTGTTGAAACATGGACTAAGACTTTAAATGATATATGTCATCTTAAGCCGGAACATATTTCTGCATATAGTTTAATTATTGAAGAAGGTACAGCTTTTTATACATTATATGAAAAAGATAAATTAGAACTTCCTTCAGAAGATGATGAAAGGATCATGGATAAACTTACAAAAGAAATTTTAAAGAATAATGGATATCATCAATATGAAATATCTAATTACAGCCGTGATGGTAAGGAATGTGAACATAATAAAGTATATTGGAAGCTGGAAGAATATATTGGAACAGGCTCTTCAGCAAGTTCTTATATAGATGGGGAAAGAATAACTAATAAGATTTCAATTAAAGATTATATTGATGCTATTAATAATGATGGTACTGCTGAAGCAGATAGATATAAGAATTCCCAAGAAGATGAAATGGAAGAGTTTATGTTTATGGGCTTAAGATTAAAGAGGGGCATAAGCAAAAGGAGATTTAAGGAAAAATTTAATGAAAATATTGAAAGTATATATAAACAAGCTATAGATAAGAATATAAAAAGAGGCTTGTTATATGAGGATGATGAGAATATTGCATTGACTGACCTAGGCATGGATTTTTCAAATGATGTAATGTCTGATTTTATATTTGAAAAATAGAAATAAGAGATATGTTTAGAAAAAAGAAGAAAATAGGAGGAAAATCAAAATAATTCAAATAAACAAAATAACTGAAGTAATTTTAAGTAAATATAAAATTGACAAAAAAAGCGAATAAGAATATATTGATAATGTAGTCATTAGCACTCGACATTAGTGAGTGCTAACAATAGGGGTGATGAGATGGCTATTGATGATAGAAAAATTAAAATACTCCAAGCTATTATTAATGACTATATTGTGACAGGAGAGCCTGTTGGATCAAGAACAATAGCTAAAAAATACGATTTAGGTATCGGCTCTGCCACTATTAGGAATGAAATGGCAGACTTGGAGGAAATGGGGTACTTAGAGCAGCCTCATACATCAGCAGGAAGAATTCCTTCAAGCAAGGGATATAGATTATATGTTGATAGATTAATGCAGAGAGAGCAGTTAAGTAAAGAAGAAGAGCTGAAAATTAAAGAATATATTATTAACTCAGCAATGTATGAAGTTGATAAGGTATTAAAAGAAGCTTGTGTGCTGCTTTCAGAGTTAACTAATCTTACTTGTATAGTTGAAACACCTTCGATGAAGAGAAGTAGGATTATTTCAATCCAGCTGATGACAATAGATCCTTTTAATTTAATAGCTGTAATAGTTACTGATAGCGGAGTGATTAAGAATCATCGGATTAAGGTATCACATATGCCATCAAGTAATGAACTTTCAAGAATTAATGAAGTGTTAAATAATAAACTTAAAAATTTAACAATAGAAGCAATTAATTTGGAAGTTATCAATGATATAAAGCGTGAATTATCAGGATTTGATGATTTATTCAATGCAATATTACCAGCTTTATATGAAAGCTTAAATAGTAGTACAAATTCTGAATTACTAGTAGAAGGTACAACAAATCTTTTCAATTATGCAGAATATAACGACATAGAAAAGGTTAAGGAAATGCTTCAATTAATAAGTAATAAGGAATGTATAATTGAATTACTAGAACCATCTGGTGACATTACAATTAAAATAGGTGATGAAAATTATATTCCAGAGGCGAAGGATTGTTCAGTTATAACTGCTGAATATTGTTTAGGCGGAAGACCTATAGGAAATATTGGGTTAATTGGACCGCAGAGGATTAATTATTCAAAAGTAATATCCATAATGGCTCAGGTAATAAAGGAATTAAATAAAAGCCTTAAAGGTCAGGGCCTTGAATAGATAGAGAAGAGGTGTATTGAATGGAAGAAAATAAAGAGAAGACTGAAGAAATGAACAATATAGAAAATGAAGAATTAGAAGAAGAAACAGTAGAAGAAGCAGAAGTAAATGAAGATAAAGAAACTGCTGAAGAAGTTAACGCAGAAGATGATTTAGCTTTAGTTAAAAGATTAAAAGATGATAACAAGAAGCTATCAAATGAAGTGGAAGCTTTAAAAGATAGATTATTAAGAATTACAGCTGAATATGAAAACTTTAGAAAAAGAACTGCTAAAGAAAAAGAAGGAATATATGCAGATGCTTGTGCAGATGTATTAAAGGAAATGGTTCCTACTGTTGATAATTTAGAAAGAGCATTAGCAGTAGATGGAAGCGTTGAAGACCTTAAAAAAGGTATTGAAATGACTATCAAAGGATTCCAGACTTCTTTAGAAAAATTAGGAGTTGAAGAAATAAGCGTGGAAGAAGGATTTGATCCAAACTACCACCAAGCGGTAATGCATGTTCAAGATGAAAATTTCGGACAAAATTCTGTTGCTGAAGTATTCTTAAAAGGATACAAAAAAGGCGATAAAATAATAAGATATTCAATGGTAAAAGTGGCAAATTAGTAAATTTCTAAATAATTATATAGATTGTAAGAATCGAGGAGGAAATATTATGGGAAAAATTATAGGTATTGACTTAGGTACTACAAACTCATGTGTAGCAGTTATGGAAGGTGGAGAACCAGTC
>CAKVNP010000322.1 GCA_934777095.1 uncultured Clostridium sp.
ATCAACACCTTCATTGTATACTAATACACTCTTACCAGCTGACTCAAATTTACAATTTTCAAACGTTACATTAGAACCATATGTCCAAATATTGTAATTTTCTGGATCATCTGTTTTAAATGTACAATTAACAAATTTAGTATTTGGTGAATATGCAAAGAATTGACCTTCAATCTCGCAATTAATATATGTTAATTGATTCGCATGAGTAATTCCTGTATAAACTTGATCCTTAGCATATTTTATTTTAGAGTTTTCAAACGTTATATTAGAATTATTAGCATTTACTTCTGCTTTTTCTGTAAAGTCAAATGTACCTCCTCTATATGTTACATTAGCATTTGATGCAAATTTATGACCTCTCTTAACGACAACTTCTCCATTAACATTATATTTTCCACTTGTAGCTGCCCCTGCCGTTTCAAAGAATTCATCTGAACTTACATATTGTCCTTCCTCTGTAGTAACACCTTGCATAGTTTTTAACTCATTAAAAGCATTTTCATTACCATTTCCTCCAACTTGAGTAACAGTATTAAAGCTCTTAGTATTAGTTACATCTTTTTGCATTTCACTTAACTTATTTCCAACTATTATAACTGGAGAATCATTTTTTGCTGCTAAAACTCCAACTGCTAATGCATCTATAAGTTGGTCTTCTTTACCCATACCATTTTTAGCTACATAAGCATTATTTAGTTCTTTTTGTGTATAGAAAGTTTCTATAACTTTAGCATTAGTTTCATTTCTATCAATACCGTTTATCCTTTTAGCATTAGGTAAATTTCCTAAAACTTCATTAGATACAGAGTTCGGTCCACCTATTACATAAGAAGTTTTTATATCTTCTTTATTTATAAATTCATCACTTGCTTTAGTACCTTCAGTTGAGTTTGAAAGTATTATAGCCATATCTTTATCTGCTGCAACTGCTGCTATACTTACTGCATCAGCAAGTCCTGTATATCCATTTACAACGGCTATTTCAGATATATCTTTTATTTTATCTAATCTATCAGCTATTTCTAAAGCTGTAAGCTCTCTTGTAGCTCCTTGTATTCTATCTATTTCTATATTTAAAGCTTTTAACTCAGTTTCTATATTTTTAGTTAATGTATTTTCTCCACCTATTACATATACTTTTTTAACTCCAAGTCTCTTTAACTCTTCTTTTGTTTTTTCATTTAACTTGTCTTTTCCTGTTAAAAGTATTGGTGCATCTTCAGCCTCTGCAAATGGTGTTGCAGCAAGTGCATCTGCTATTGAACTATCATTTACAATTACTGCCTTATCTGATTTGCTCCATCCTTTTTTACTAACTTCTATAGCTGTTTCCCATCTTCCAGCTCCAACTAACTTATCTTCAGATACTGATTTTATAGTATCTGCATACCCTAAATTTCCTGCACTTGATGCAACCAATGTCACTGCTAAAAGTGCTGCTATTTTCTTTGGTAATTTCATTTGATGCCTCCCACGAATGTTGTCTAAATTAAAATTTGCATAAAAATAAGCTAATATTAAAACTACAAACAATAACAATCATCATTATCACTATTTCTACATAGTATTAGCCAATTGAAGTACTAACTCCATTAAAATATTTTTATAGTAAGCTATTTATATTTGATAAATAACTTTACAGCAAATTATAATTTTATTATAGATTTAATTCTTACCATAAACAACAAATTTCGCCCTACATTTTCAGTCATTAAAATATATTATTTTTCAAAAAATATATTTTTTTTACTGTTTTCGACATATTTCTATTTTTCTTGATGTAATTTGTTATATTTTGTTAATAATATTTCTCACCTGATTAACACTGATCCCATACTCTCTGGCTAACTGAGTTCCATTAAATCCATTATATCTATTAACAATATCCCTGTTTCTACTACTTCTTATAACACTCTTATAAGTAGGAATATAAAGATTATTTCCTCCATACATTCTTATAATCTCTAAGAACTTTTCTTCTCCAACAATCTCATACATAAGAGATAAATTTTCAATAACATCATAAGCCTCAACCTTCATAAAAAACCTCCCTTTATTAGTCTATATAATAATTTTATCTGTAATTAAAATCCTTTCCCATAAAAGTATTTCAAAAATTCGCTTCGCTTGAGCGACGTGTCGGCGAATCACTTTAAGCCACGTGTGGGCGCTATTTTTTATTTCGCCAACGATGTATACTTGCTACCGCTACGGATACATCCGTTGCTTGAGCCACTGCGTGGGCGAAGCATTTCAAAATATATTTTTTTCTTGCAAATCATTGATATAACTTATATGCATAGATTATCTACAAAATTTTCAACTTAAAATTGTTAGTTAATGTAAATATCTTTACAATAAATATTTCCAAAGTGCTTTATATTTGTATTTAGTTTTAAAGGTGTACTATGTAAATATAAGCAATCAGCTTATAAAAAGTTCAAAGGGGGAATTAAAATGGCAAATGTTCTAAAAAATCCATCTGGATTAAAATTAAAATTTGATTGTGGTAGAAATCCTGAAACAGGAAAAACAGTTGTAAAAAGTAAAACTTACTCAAACCTAGATCCTAACGCTAGTGCTGATGAAGTATACGAAGTTGGTGCATCAATAGCCTCACTTCAAGAATACGACTTGTTAGAAGTAGCTAAAATTGATAATTCAACAATAACAGCCTAATTAAAATCTAGCTAAATTGTTGGCTAAATTTTCACCAAATTATTATTTAAATTTACAGGAGGTAATTTTATGGAAACTAAGAAAAAATTATTGATGTATTTCAAAACTACAGGAGATAAAAAGGTATCTATATCAGTGGATAATCCAAGAGAAGATTTAACTGAGACTGAAGTAAAAGCAACTATGACTTTAATACTATCTAGTAATATATTCTTACCTAATGGTGAAGAACTTGCTTCTTTAGTTGAAGCCAAGATTGTTGAAACTGATACTACTTCATATGATTTAGTAGTATAGTCTAGCATTCTTATGGATTTAGATTTACAAAATCTTGTTGCTAATATTGGCTTTCCTATTGCTCTTTCAATGTATTTATTAGTTAGAATAGAAGGAAAGCTTTTAAGTTTAACAGATAGTATTAATGAATTATCCAAAAATATATTAACTATTAAATAAAATAAAGGAGTGCTTTAAAACAATTTTAAAGCACTCCTTTATACTATCCCTTAAGAATATTTTCAACCTGTCTTTTAGTAATACCAAATTTTTTAGCAATCTCATTTTTACTATATATATTATACATCTTCTTAATCTGCCTGTTTCGACTAGCTCTTAGCACACTTTCCTTCTTAGGAAAATACAACTGACTTCCACCAAAATTCTCACAAATATCAATAAACATATCAACACCAATAAAATCAACAAAAGAAACAATCTCCTCAGAAAAATCCTCTAACAATACCCTTTCCACAAAATCCCCTCCTGATGAATACGCCTTCTCAGACTCTCTGCTGCCATCCCCATATAAACCACATCAACA
>CAKVNP010000323.1 GCA_934777095.1 uncultured Clostridium sp.
ATTCACCGGAATCATAGTAGAGATCACTATTAACAATATTACTTTTGTTTTGTTGTGCTTGGAAAGAAAGTCTAAAGTTAAAGTGTGTTGTATTTTTGTTTAAGAACTGAAATAATAATAAAAATATATCAGTTATAGAATAATCTATTTTTAATTTCATTTAATCACCTTCTTATGCAAACTAATAATTTAGTTTAGTCTTCTATATATAAGATAATATTAAAACAAAAGAATTGGATATTTTTATAATAAATGATTGATTACATGTAAAAACTGGAAAAATATACATTAAATATATAATTATTTACAGGTAATGCAAGTTGAAAGAAATGTTTTAGCTTGCATTATTTTTTTATATATAGGAATACCAAAGAATAGATGAGACAAATGTATTATCTGCTGAATAGATAAGTTAATTTCAGAAATTACATATTAAATGCAAAAATTACTAGTACTTAATACAAAAATTATGCAATAGCAATGTATAACTACATAAAGGAAAAATGTAAAAAAATAAGTTTTATACTTAAGATAAATAAAATAAAAGTAATTATTTAATAGTTTTAAAGGAGGAAAACAATATGTTTAAATTAGGTTTATTGAAAGATTCAGCTGAGAATATCAATAGTGTAAAGGAAGATGAATTAGTTGAATTAAACGAAGAAGAAGTAGAAAAAATCATTGCTGTTGGTAATTCTGTAGAGTCAGGAAAATGGTTTTTAGATAAGGATCTAGCTTATTTAAAGAATAAGAAATTCTTCTAATTAGGTGAAGGGAGTAATAAATATGGGAAAATTTTTGAAAATGTCAGTGATGGAGTTAGGTAAGATTTTCAGAACTAAGGGCATTTATATAGGTATTTTTATAGCAATGCTATTTTCAACAGCAATTGGGATCCAAGCAAAGATAACACCTCAAACATTTAATAGTACGCATGTATACTCATTTTTCTCTAGTATCTGTAATTTGGTACTAATAGTATATGGAGCTAAATCTTTAGCAGATGAATTTCAAATGAAAACATCCACACAACTTTTTACTAGCAAACAATCAAGAACTAAGATACTTTTAATTAAAAATATGAGTATGATTTTCTTAGCTTTAATTTTAGCTGTTATTGGAACTGTAATTTTAGAAGTATTTAAAGTTGTATTAGGAGATAATATTTCAGCTTCAATAGTGTTAAGGGATTTATGGACAGAAGTTTATACATTTGTATTATATGCGTTTGTAATTAGTACGTTTGCATCATTTGTTACTATATTAAGTTTAAATACTACAACTGCAATAGTAGGTACATTGGCAGCATTTTTCCTTGCACCTAATATAATTTCAATGATGATGAATAAGTTCCCTAAGATGATAAAGGTATTAGAGATAGTTCCTTTTTACTCTGCAGATAGTCTTACTAATTATCATAATGTAGGAACAACAGGAATCATAATTTTAGTGTTTTTTGGAGTAGCATTTTTACTTGCTAATATAACAATAATGAATAGGCTTGATTTAAGATAACATTTATAAGTTAAAGGAGATGAAAAAATGCAGCAAATTGAATATAAAGAATTTATTAATAAAGTATTGAACATGAATGATTCAGAGGAATATGTTCAAGAGGGAATATTTGATAATTTCTATGCTCCTTTTCTAGATTATATGAGATGTGAGATCTCAACATTATTAAATAGTAAAGAACTTAATTTAAAGTTTAATGAAGATGAATTTGTTGAAAGTGTTTTGTGTTCAACAAAGGAAAGTTTAATTGAAGTTGGTTTAAAGACTCTTATAACTGAATTTTATGATAAGAAGGGTAAGGGTTTAGTACCAGGCAATAGCTCTAAGGAAATATATGAATCATACAATAATAGTTTTAATGACTATAACAATATAAAAGAGGTATTAAGTAAATATGAAGTTTTAGCATATCTTTTTTATAGAAGGGTTACAACTAAATATATTTTATTAAAGGAAGCTATAACAAGACTGTCTACAGATTTAGATGAACTTAAATTAAAGTTTAATGCTGACTTTAGCGTTATTAAGAGTGTAACACTAGATAGTGGAGATACACATAATGATGGTAAAAGTGTAGTAATATTTAATTTTGATAAGGGCGAAAGGGTAGTATATAAACCTCATGGACTTTTTGGCGATGAAGCTTTAAAAGAAATTTATAACTATGTAAATAGCAAAGAAATATTAGATTTGGAGCTTTGTAATGTAGACATTATAAATAAGGAAAGTTACGGATGGCAGAAGTTTGTTGAATATGGTGAATGTAAAAATAAGAAGCAGGCTGAAGATTACTATTATAGAATTGGAACTATCTTAGCTATATTAAATATATTAAAAACTATAGATATCCATTCAGAAAATATTATAGCTGCTAGTGATATACCTGTTTTGATTGATTTAGAAACATTATTGACTAATGATAATACGGATGGATTAGAAGATAATATAGTACTAGCATATTTAAAGGAAATTAATGATTCTGTTTTAAATTGCTATTTATTACCTCAAAATATTGAGTTTTCTAAAGTGGACATAGATATGGGAGGATTATCAGCTGATCCAGGAGCAAAGTCACAAAGCCTTACGTATCTTCAATTAAAAGATATGGGAACAGATAGGATTAGATTTGAAAAAGAGTTTGTAGTTACAACCGATAGAAATAATAAACCGATGTTGAATGGAGAAAGGTTACATCCTATAAAATATATTAATTGTATTGAAAAAGGATTTAAGGAAGCTTATTCATTAATACTTAGAAATAAAGATGAGTTCTTTAAGGTTATAGATAAGGTTTTATCTAATGGTGTATATCGTCAAGTGCTTAGGCCAACGTATATTTATGGAAAATATTTAGAAGCATCATATCATCCTAAGTATTTAAAGTCTTTTGAAGATAGAAATAAGTTGTTTAATATACTAAAAGAATGTGATGAGAAAACATATAATAATAACAATATGAAAAATATTAAGTGCTTAACAGAGATAGAAGCATTGATGAAAGATGATATACCTTATTTTTCAGGAAGTTATCTTTCTAAGGAAGTATTTGTAAATAATAACGATAAAATTGATGAATATTTTTCAACAACGATAAGAGATACTTTAAAGAAGAGAATAGAAGATATTAATGAAGTAAGTATGAATAGACAGTTAATGTATATTAGAAATTCATTATTAACTACTCAAAAGGATATTTTTCATAATGATTCACTAACTGGCGACAGAATATCAATTTCACAAGATATAGAAAAAACATTAAAAAATATAGGCGATTATATTTATAGCAATGCAATATTTAATTCTGATGGAACAGCATGTATATTCCAAAATTTAAATATGCATGGAGAAAGAATGCTTATAGGTCCAATAGGATATACCTTATATGACGGAGGAGGGCTTATCTTATTTTTATATGCATTAGGTAAGGAATTTAATGATAAGAAGTATATAAAATTAGCTAATGCTGCATTAAAGGGATTAGAA
>CAKVNP010000324.1 GCA_934777095.1 uncultured Clostridium sp.
TCTATTGAAGTTTCCATACTTTCAGTTACTATCAATCCATTAGTTCTTATATCCAGCTCAACTCCTGCTTTATTAGACAATTCATTTTCTGGTATCAGCCCTACGGATAATAATAAAGTATCTGCCTCAAACTCTATTTCAGTACCCTTTATAGGTTTTCTATTTTCATCTACTTTCGCTATTATTACTTTTTCTAATCTATCCTTACCCACAACATCTACAACTGTATGTGATAAATATAAAGGTATATCATAATCATTTAAGCATTGGACAATATTTCTGTTCAATCCATTTGAATAAGGCATAAGCTCAACTACCGCTTTAACCTTTGCACCTTCTAAGGACATTCTTCTAGCCATTATTAATCCTATATCACCTGAGCCTAAAATAACTACTTCTTTCCCTGGCATATAACCTTCCATATTGATATATCTTTGAGCTGCTCCTGCTGTTAATACACCTGATGGTCTATCCCCTGGAATTCCAATAGCACCTCTTGTCCTTTCCCTACATCCCATTGCCAAAATTATCGCCGTTGATTGTAATGTTAAGTATCCATCAACTGTATTTATAGCATGTACTGTTTTATCTTGATCAATATCTAAGACCATTGTATCTAGCTTGACTTCTATCTTAGTTGATTCAACCATTTCAATAAATCTTTCTGCATATTCCGGTCCAGTCAATTCTTCTTTAAATGTATGAAGTCCAAATCCATTATGGATACATTGATTTAATATTCCGCCTAATTCTTTATCACGTTCAATTATCAATATTTTTTCAACTCCTCTATTATATGCCTCATATGCTGCTGCAAGTCCTGCTGGTCCTCCACCTACTACTATTAAATCGTACTTCATCTTCCTTACCCCCTATTTTGTCCTGCCAAATAAAATATATGAATTTTCTTTTTCTTGAACTACCTCTTCAACGTTTTTATTAAGTTCTCTAGCAATTATTTCTTGTACCCTTGGTCCACAGAATCCACCTTGGCACCTTCCCATGCCTGGCCTACATCTTCTTTTCACTCCATCAACTGATATTTCACCAAAGCATCTATGAATTGCATCTACAATCTCAGCTTCAGTAATACTTTCACATCTGCAGATTATTCTTCCATATTCATTATCTTCCTTAATTAATTGAGATTTTTCATCAGATGATAATTCCATAAAATGAACCTGTTTTCTGCTGCCATCAAAATTTTCGTTGTGGCTTAATTCTAATCCTGCTTCACCTAATATTCTCACAACGTCTTCTGCTATTGCTGGTGCTGCAGAAAGCCCTGGTGATTTCATACCTGCCACGTCTATAAAACCTTTAACATGGCCATCCTCACCGACTATAAAATCCCCAGTATCAGGTATAGCTCTAAGTCCTGCAAAATTTCTTATTGATTCTCTAAAGTTGATTTTTTCTGTTGTTGTTTGTGAAAATTCCCTGATAAATTCTAGTCCTTTACTAGTAGTACTTAATGATTCCTTATCTTCTATATCACTTGCATCTGGCCCAACTAGTAAATTTCCATGAACTGTAGGCGTAACTAGAACACCCTTCCCCTTCTTAGTTGGACATGGGAATATTGTATGGGTAAATAAACTCCCCTGTGATTTATCTAGCACATAATACTCACCTTTACGGGGAATAATCTTAAAACTTTCCTTACATATTAAATTATGAATTTTATCTGCATATACACCTGCTGCATTTACAACATATCTAGCCTTAATTGTTTCGTCATCTTTTGTTTTAATTGTAAAGTACTGATCTTTTTCAATACTTGCTACTTCACTTTTTAATTTAATTTCGCCACCATTTTTCACTCCATTTTCAGCTAATGCAATTGTAAATTCAAATGGTCCTATAATTCCCCCAGTTGGAGCTTCTAAAGCACCTTGTATATCACTATTTAAATTTGGTTCTACTTTTAAAGTTTCTTCCCTATTTAAAATCCTCAATCCTTTTACTCCATTAGCTTTCCCATTTTCATAAAGATCTTTTATTATTTCAAGCTCTTCCTCATCATGGGCAATAATTAATGAACCATTCCTGATAAAGGGTACAGATAACTCATTACATAAATCCTCAAACATCTCGTTTCCTCGAACATTATACTTTGCCATTAGCGTACCTGCTTTTGGATCATAACCTGCGTGAACTATTGCTGAATTCGCTTTTGTAGTTCCCATTGCAACATCATTTTCCTTGTCTATCATTACTACCTTAAGATTATACTTTGTCAACTCTCTAAATATTGATGATCCTATAACCCCAGCTCCTATAATTGCTACATCATACATAACTTATTACCTCTCTCCTTAATAAATGCAAAAAAGCCAAGCAAAAACAAGGACTTAACTCCTCATTCTTTTATGCTTGACTCTAATTCTCTTTGCATTCAATATTATCTTATATTTATATATTAGCACTATGTAAACGTTTTGTCTACTGTTTTCATCATTTTTTATACTATATAGTCCATATTTCTTGTTTGCTTGTGGAAACACATGCTGCACCAGCTGATAAAGCTGATATTACATCATCTTTATTAGAAATTAATCCTCCTGCCACTACAGGTTTATCATATTTTTGTGATAATTCTGTTATTACCTTTGGAATTATACCTGGTAATATTTCTAATGCATCACATGGATTTGACATATGATTTTTTGCATTTTCCAAAGAAATTGAATCAGAAATAAACATTCTTTGAATTGCAATAAGTCCATTTGCTTTAGCTATTCTGATATGCGCTGGCTTAGTTGATATAATTCCATCAAAGTCAGTAAATTCCTTAATAAATTTAATTGCTACTTCCTTATTGGCTAATCCTTCAACTAAATCTATATGTATCACTGCCACTTTATCTTTTTCTTTAACTTTTTTACTTATATCGCTTATATTAATAATATTTCCGTATAAAACAAATACTATTTCAACTTCTGAATTTAATGCATTTTGTAATTCTTCTTCATTTTTTACTGCTGCTATTATAGGCGTATTCTCTAATAATTCTCTTATATTCACTTTTATATCCCCTCTTACTCTTATCAACGCTTTTATTGAAAACGTTATAATAATTATTACATTTCATCTTCTATTTGTCAAACGAAGAATCATCTCGTCTAGGGGACGGTTAACAACTTTTTGCTCTATTGGGCAAAAAATTGTTAACCGTCCCCTCTTTTAAATATCAGCCAAGGTGAACATATGTTTATAATTTAAATTTAATGGCAATACTTATAACATCAATTTATTTAGGAGGATTTTAACATGCCAAGAACAGCTAGAATTAAAGATAATAACGGTATATATCATATAATGATAAGGAGTATTTCAGAAGTGCAGCTTTTTAAATGTAATGCTGATAGAGATAAATTTCTAGAATTATTAGCAAAATATCAAAAGCTATATTTATTTAAAATATATGGCTTTTGTCTATTAGGCAGCCATGCACATTTTATAATTGCCAGC
>CAKVNP010000325.1 GCA_934777095.1 uncultured Clostridium sp.
ACAAATTAACAAAAAATTAACTTTTTATTGTAAATAAAGTGAGAAAAATATACAATTATAGATGTAATTGTTAAAAATGAATAAATTATTAAAAGAGGTGATAAGATGATTAATGATTACAAAAATGACCTCATAAATGAATTTAGAGGATATAATTTTACTAGATTTAAACAAGATGCCATGGCAGGAATTACTGTTACTGCAGTAGCACTTCCTTTAGCTTTAGCTTTTGGAGTAAGTAGTGGAGCATCAGCTGCTGCAGGGCTTATAACAGCAATAATTGCAGGCTTAGTAATGGGAATTTTTTCAGGTGGAGCATTCCAGATATCAGGACCAACTGGTGCAATGGGAGCAATATTAGTTCTTTTATGCCAAAAGTATGGTTTAAGTGGTGTTTGGGCAGCCAGCGCAATAGCAGGCATAATACTTATTATATGTGGGGTATTTAAATTAGGAAAAATAGTTTCATACATACCAACACCTGTAATAACAGGATTTACTTCAGGTATAGCATTAATAATAGCTATCGGACAACTAGATAATTTTTTTGGAGTATCTACTAAAAGTGCAGATTCTTCAGCAATGAAAGTAGTTTACTTCCTTCAGGGACCTTTAAATATAAACTGGTATGCCGTATTGATGGGCGCATTAGTTATAGCAATAATGATAATATGGCCTAAAAAGTGGAATAATGTAATTCCATCATCATTAGTAGGACTGATAGCTGCCTTAGCTATAAATATGATTTTTGAACTACCAGTTGAAATAATTGGAGATATTCCAAAGAAATTATTATTAGATGAAAGACTATCATTATCTTCAATTAATATGCCAATGCTTAAAGGCTTAGTAATGCCCGCAGTAAGTATAGCAGCACTTGCCATGATAGAAAGCCTTTTATGTGGAGAAGTTGGTAAGAAGATGGTAAATGGGAAATTTGATGCAAATAGAGAATTAGTTGCTCAAGGTATAGGAAATCTGCTTATTCCATTCTTTGGTGGTGTACCAGCAACAGCAGCAATTGCACGTACAAGTGTAGGAATTAAAGCAGGTGGAACAACAAGATTAGTCAGCATATTCCATTCAGTATTTTTATTAGCTTCAATGTTCATCCTAGCACCAGTAATGTCACAAATTCCTTTAGCAGCTCTTGCAGGAGTACTAATGGTTACAGCATGGAGAATGAATGAATGGGAAAACATCAAATATATATTTAGCAAAAAGTTTAAAGGTGCAATTTTTAAGTTCTTAGTAACTATGGGCGCAACAGTAATTTTTGATTTAACAGAAGCAATAATAATTGGTGTCCTATTCTCAAGTTTATTATTTATCGTTAAGATTTCAGACTTAGAAATAACAATTGATGAAGTAAATAAAGATAGACTTAATGATACAGAAATAAAGAAAGATTTAGCTAGAGTTAAGGTTGCTTACTTTACTGGACCACTATTCTTTGCTACAGCGGAAAAATTTAAAAAAGAAATGGAAAGCATAGAAGATATTAATGTACTTATACTTTCAATGAGAGGTGTTCCATTAATTGATACAAGTGGAGTACAAGCTTTGGAAGAATTAAGATGTTATTTAAAGGATAATAATTGTACACTTATGTTATGTGGCTTACAGACTCAAGTTGAAGAAACATTAATAAGAGCTGAATTTGATAATAAATTAGGTAAAGATTTAATTTTTTGGAGCGCAGATCAAGCAATTCTAGCTTCGGAACAATTTCAAAGTGCATGAAATTAATACAAGGTATTAAGAAATCGTAATTGTACAAACTATAACTGTAATGATAATTGGGTTAAGATATAAAGGCTTTATCCTTTTATTATTAAATCAGTTATAGGAGGACAAGAGTATGAGTGATAATAAGAAGACAGCTACAAATAATCAATGGGTGACAGCATCACCAGCAAGTTGTGCAAGCTGCGCAAATTGTGGATGTGAATCAAAAGATAAAAATACATCAAAGGTTGGGAATTTTGATTCAGTAGGATGTGGCTGCGGCTGCAATCACGAACACAAATAAATATATAACAAATAGATAAATAAGCTCTAAATTTATTATACGAGGTATTTAACTATGAAGAAGAATTATAGACAAAGTTTAAGAGGTTCATTGTTAGGAAATAATGGAACAGCGGTAATGAGTCATAATTATTATGGAATTGGGGAAACTTATAATAAATCGAGAGTAGTAAATAAAAATAGAAACTTTAGAAATGGATATCATGGAAAATAAATTTTCCTTAAATCCATACGGAAGGTGAGAGACTTGGGATAAGTTCAAAAAAGAACAATTTTATCGAAAATGAAAGCATTGCGGATTATATTGCAGATAATTGGGATCTTGATTGTGACTGTAATATGTTAAATGATTTTTCAAGTGATGGTGGATTTTATGAAGATAAAATAGAACAAAAAAACAAGTGGAGTTAATCCACTTGTTTTTTATTATTTTAATTTAAATGATGATTTAAGTGAAACAATTCTATTAAATACTAATTTTTCAGGTGTAGTGTATTTAGTATCTACATTGAAGAATCCGTTTCTAACCATTTGGAATTTATCTTGAGGCTTAGCTGTCTTTATAGCTGTTGGTTCAATAAATCCTTCACATACTTCCATTGAATGAGGATTTATTTGTTCTAAGAAGTGCTTACCTTCATTTCCTTCAGCATCATCTAAGATTAATGGTTCAAATAATCTGAATTCTGCTGGTACACAGTTGTTAGCATCTACCCAGTGGATAGTTCCTTTAACTTTTCTACCAGTGAATCCTGAACCACTCTTAGTTTCTGGATCATAAGTACAGTGTACTTCAACAATTTCTCCATTTTCATCTTTGATGAAATCAGTACATTTAACGAAATATGCACCCATTAATCTTACTTCATTTCCAGGGAATAATCTGAAGTATTTCTTAGGTGGTTCTTCCATGAAATCTTCTTTTTCAATATATAATTCTCTTGAGAATGGTACTAATCTTTTACCCATTTCTTCATTTTTAGCGTTGTTGCTTACTTCAAGCATTTCGCTTTGTCCTTCTGGATAGTTAGTGATAACTAATTTTAAAGGATTAATTACGGCCATAGCATTTGGTGCTTTTAATTGAAGATCTTCTCTTAAGAAGTAATCTAACATTTGAGAATCAACTGTAGAGTTTGCTTTTGCTACACCAATAGCAGCACAGAAGTTCTTAATAGATTCTGGTGTGAAACCTCTTCTTCTTAAACCAGAAATAGTAGGCATTCTTGGATCGTCCCAGCCATCAACTACTCCTTCATCAACTAATTGCTTAAGCTTTCTCTTACTCATAACTGTATTAGTCATGTTTAATCTAGCAAATTCTATTTGTCTTGGAACACATTCCATTTCACATTCTCTAACAACCCAGTCATAAAGAGGTCTGTGATCTTCAAATTCAAGAGTACAAATTGAATGTGTAATTCCTTCAAT
>CAKVNP010000326.1 GCA_934777095.1 uncultured Clostridium sp.
TCAAAACAGCCTTAGCTTTACTTGGCAGAAAACTGCTGCAGCTACTATTACTGCTTATAAAAATTTATCACTTCAATAAAAAAAGATTTTAGGTATTAATACCTAAAATCTTTTTAAATAAATTAATATTATTAATTTGCTGATGTTGTTGTTTCACTTGAAGTGTTTGTTGATGATGATAATGTTAATGTTGTTTTATTTGTTTTACCATCTCTGATATATTCAATCTCTATTTGATCGCCCTCGTTCTTACCACTCTTAGCTTCCTTTAATGTATCAAAGTCTGTAACTCTATTTCCATCAACAGAAATTATTAAATCTCCTGATCTTAATCCCGCCTTTTCTGCTGGTGAAAATTCATTAACATCTACTATATAAACACCTTGTTCCATATTTAACTGGCTAGCCATATCCTTTGTAATAGTTCTGCCGGTAATTCCTAAGTTTAAAATTGGTTTAGATAATGATTCTATTTTATCTTTAATATCGTTTATTGGAATTGCAAATCCAATACCTTCTACAGATGCTGAACTTGAACTAGTACTGCTGCTTAATTTACTTTGATTAATTCCAATT
This sequence comes from uncultured Clostridium sp., assembly GCA_934777095.1. Classification (GTDB taxonomy): domain Bacteria; phylum Bacillota; class Clostridia; order Clostridiales; family Clostridiaceae; genus Clostridium. The sequence goes on from CAKVNP010000326.1 coordinate 577, forward strand.
ACCTGTCCTTTAGTATTTATTAATGGTCCACCACTATTACCGTTATTAATAGCTGCATCTGTCTGGATTAAGTTTAATGATAAGTTTTCACTTATTTGTACTTCCCTATTTAATGCACTTACAATACCTTTTGTTGCAGTATGTGATAATGTTTCAGATAATGGTGTACCAATTGCCATCACCTCTTCTCCAACTTGTAGTGCATCTGAATCACCAAGTTCTGCAACGGCTGGCATCTTAACTCCTTCATCAGTTATTCTTATCATTGCTATATCTTGATTTTCATCATAATTTACTACTTCAGCATTTACTGTTTCTCCAGTGCTTAATGTTACCGTAATCTTATTAGCTTTCTCAATAACATGATAATTTGTTAAAATGTATCCATCTTCATTTATGATAAATCCTGATCCCATTCCTTCAGCTTCTATTTGCTGCATAAAATAGTTTGTAGAAGTAGTTACTGTTGAAACAATTACTACTGCAGGTGCTACTTTATTATAGGCAGCTGTTATTGATAATGCCTGGCTATCTGAATCAGAAAATGATACTGGGTCTGATACTATTGTTTTAGTATTATTGGCAGTTGTTTTATTACCTACTGAGTAATAAGTTACCCCACTACCAACTACTCCTCCTAATAATGAACAAGTAAGAACCATCGCTATAGTTTTTCCAAAACCATTTCCTCTTTTTCTATTCTTCTTGGGATTTATGTTATTATTATTAAATCCTTCTCCTTCTTTATGGTCATCACTATTTGTATATACAACATCATAAATATTCTCATCACTCATAATATTTACTTCCTTTCACCTCTTAATTTCTATACTTATAATATAGCCATTCTTTGTGTCAAATATATGACAGAATGTAGATTATTTGTGAATTATTCCTTTATATAAAAAAGCAATGCTACCCCGCATTGCTTTCTAAAACTGATATTTTTAACCGTTACACTTTTCTATTACCAGCCTGATTCCGCTCAATATAGTAGATGAATCATTTAAAGATAGAAAGTTTTTTGTTTCAGTTGTTTTTATTATTGTCGTTAAATTTTCATCACCTAATCCTGCTAGTGATGTATCATCATTATTAATTATTAGGCAATAAGGTTTACCTGCAAACACACCTTGTTTCTGGCTGCCGCTTAAGCCTTTAGATAAGTTTTCATTTTCATTTACTACTGCTGTAGTATAGCTTGCTTTAGTTCTTTCAGACTTAAATTCAGTTAATGAATCCCCACTTAAGCTATTAGTAAAATCACTACTATCTATAGTAAGTCCTAGCTTATCCATTAACATCGTTAATGATATATTTGAACCTAGTTCTTCAATTCTTCTTCTTAAATTCATAAATGTAGTTTTAAAGCTAAAACCGCTATTCTTTAAAACATTCTCATTTAAAGGATTAACTAATACAACACCTGCTACTGCATCTGGAAACTGCTCTGCAAAACTAGTTAATACTAGTGAACCATATTCTTCACCTACTAAAATATATGGTGCTGAAGCTCCTGATTTTCTTAATAAAATCTTAAGTGCCTGTGCTTGTTCTTCTATTCTCAGTCTGCTTCCTGAATCACTAAATCCATAGCCTCGTCTATTATATGTAAAAGTAGTTATATCATCACCATTACTCTCTAAATCATCAATTATCGGAGTCCAAGCCTCCAAATTTCCACCAATTGCTCCATCAAAAACAATAGTATATTTTCCACTTCCGTCTAATCTATAGTCCATTCTTTTATCATCGACAGTAGTATAATCAACTCTTTCATTTATTGTTTCCTTTGAAATGAAATTACACACCATTTGGACTGCAAAGCCAATTATCAATATAATAATAATTAATTTTGCAATAAACTGAGCCTTTTCCTTTGGACTCCTTTTTTTCTTCATATTAACTCTTCGTACCCCATTTGACTGTGGCAATAAGTTCATTTTTACCCTTCTCCCTTTTATTTAGTTTTATAGCTTTAAATTAGGCTTTGCATTTAAATTTAAATCACTGATCTTATTATTCATTAAGTTATAGTAAGCAGCACTTCCGATCATTGCTGCATTATCCGTACATAATACTGGGGCTGGGAATAATACTTCAATATTCTTTTTCTTAGCTGCATTAGTAATAGTTTCACGTAATGCTGAGTTTGAGGCTACCCCTCCTGCTATAGCTATTTTATCCACTTTTCTCAATTTACATGTAAGCATTAAGTTATCTTTCAACACTTCTATTACAGCCTTTTGGAATGAAGCTGCTACATCTGCTTTATTTACTTCTACCCCCTGCATTTTAGCTTTATTTAAATAATTAAGTACTGCTGATTTAACTCCACTAAATGAAAAGTCTAATGTATCATCATGGAAATTAGCTTTAGGGAATTTTATTGCATCTGGATTTCCCTCTTTAGCTAGCTTATCTATTTTAGGTCCTCCTGGATAGCCAAGACCTAGAGCTCTAGCTACTTTATCATAAGCTTCACCAGCTGCATCATCTCTTGTCTGACCAATAACTTCATATTGACCATAATCTTTAACATGAACAATAAACGTATGTCCTCCTGAAACTACTAAAGATACAAAAGGAGGCTTTAAATCCTTATGTTGTATGTAATTTGCTGAAATATGTCCTTCTATATGATTAACCCCTATTAATGGCTTCTTAGCTGAAAATGCTAATCCTTTTGCAAATTGAAGTCCTACTAATAGTGCTCCTACTAATCCTGGCCCATATGTAACTCCAATAGCATCAATCTGTTCTAAAGTAATACCAGCTTCATCTAAAGCTTCCTGAACTACTCCACTTACTACTTCAATATGCATTCTTGAAGCTACTTCTGGAACTACTCCACCAAACTTCTTATGTG
>CAKVNP010000327.1 GCA_934777095.1 uncultured Clostridium sp.
GTTAGATAAAAATTAATAAAGGAGGCAAATATGGAACTTTTTGAGCATGAATATGCCAGAGATTACTTTTCTAGGCAGCTTGATAATTTAAAACAAGATATAGAAAACTTATCTGATATGCAAATTCTAAATACAAATATCGAGGAACTAAAAGAATATTATTTTAGTAAATACTCTGAAGAAAACATACAACTATATATGGATAAAATTGTATCAAATATTGAGAAATCAAAACTAGAACAATACAATCCTTTCTGTGAAATGGGATTTGGTGAATCTCCCACAGTTCAGATAGATTCATGTAGAATCAATTATTCTATTCCTTTTAGTGGTAGCGCTCATCTTTTTCATTTAAAACCATCAATGAGCATTCTTTCAACTTTTGAAATCGATGGCTTTGAAAATTTAAATAAATCCGATTGTATGCCCTGTATTAAGTTCTCAATAAACTTAAGTATTCAAGAGTTAGAGAAATCGGAAAATCCACAAAAATATATAGACTCTAAATTTGAAATCAACTTTAAATCATATCGAGAAATGATTAATTATATTAACAATGATGCAAATGCTTATAATTCAAGTTTAGAAAAAAACATTACTAATTTCTTAAATAATAGAAAAAGTAAAGCAGATAATTTTTCAGGGTTAATGCAAAAATTAACTATTCCTTTAAAAGTCAATAGTCAAGTCCCTAGTTTATCTCGTGTTCCTCTAACTTTAAAAAAAGAAATAAAATCTTTTCCATCTCAAAAGGAACAAGAAGAAAGCTGGTATATATTAGATAAAGATTACTCTTATATAAAAAGCGTTATCTCACAAGAATGTAATTCTTTTGAACATTCTCCAGGAGCATGTCAAAAACTAAATGAAGAAGAATTAAGAGATATGTTATTAGGTACCTTAAATACACATTTTGATTCTATGGCAACTGGTGAAACATTTAGTAAGACTGGTAAAACTGACATTCGAATTCAATTTAAAAATAAAGCTGCATATATTGCAGAATGCAAGATTTGGCATGGCATAAGCGAATTTAAAAAAGCTATAGAGCAATTGTTTAGTTATACCACATGGAAGGATATAAAGACATCTTTAATTATATTCAATAAAGATAACAAAGACTTTTCATCAATCGTAAATAAAGTAAAAATCGAATTAAATACAAATGAATTAAAAATAAAGATATCTGAAATTTCAAGAAATGAGTGGCAATGTACGTTCAAAAAAACTGCAGATTCACAAGAAGTAATTCAGTTGCATGTAATTTTATGTGATATAAATATATAATGAAGGAGGATCTATGGTAAAAAATCAGCATTACATACCTCAATTTTATTTAAAACGATTTGGAGCAAATAACAAAATAGATGTTTATGATATAAATAATAAGAAATATATTGAAAATTCTAATGTAGCAAATTTTGCTTGTGAAAAATATTTTTATGATATTGATTTAGATAAAATAGAAGATGAACTTAAAATATTTAAAAATGCCCCTGGTATACAAATAAGTGATCAAGCTTATAATCAAGCCATAAATAACCCTCAATTAATTGAAGAAACACTATCTAAATTAGAAAGTAAAATGTCTACATACTTAGATGAACTTGAAAAAAATTATTCTTTAATAAATAATGAAGATTTTTTGTCTATCTTTTTCATTTTTATTAGAACTTTAGCTATTAGAACAAGTGGTTATCGAGCAGGACTTGAGAAAATTACAACGCAAACAACAAATTGGCTAAAAAATTTAGGTGTTAAAAAATGTGCAAATTACAATCTTGATATTGATCCAACGGAATTAGCCAAAATAGAACAACTAAAATATTTAATATCATTACCTAGTTTATTTAAGAAAAGTATTAGTTTCTTTAACAATTACAATATATATATAGGTATTAATAATACAGATTTAGGTTTTATTATTTCTAATGAACCTTTTTTACATTTTGAATTAGGATTTAATGATATTTGTTTTCCAATTAATCCACACTTAGCTATAATTATGCAAGTAAAAGATGTTGATGATGAATTTTTGGTTTGTCATTCAAAACCAAATAAACAGAATATAATAGAATTAAGTATTCATGACATAATAAAATACAATATTTTTCAAAATCACTTGATGAGTAAATATCTATTTGGAAATAAAACAGACTTAGAAAATACCATAAAAATAATATCTTTGTTAAAAAAATAATAATATTGTTCTCCCTCCCACCCATAGGTATGCCTGAAAGGAGGTGAAAAAGGTAATGGCTGGGAGTATTGAAAAAAGAAAAGGAGATAGTTACAGATTAGTCTACTTTGCAGGATACAACTTAGAAGGAAAACCTATTAAGAAAACTAAAACCGTTCATTGTAAAAGTATGAAAGAAGCTAAAGTAGAACTTGCTAAATTTGTTGCAGATTGTGAAAAAGGTTTGTATATTGAAGGAAAATCTCTAAAATTTAAAGATTTTGTCGAAATATGGAAAAGAGATTATGGAGAAAAAGAACTTGCCCCTTCAACATATACTAGATATTTAGGAATGCTAAATAGTAGAATTATACCTTACTTTTCACATTTCCATGTAGATAAGATTAAACCTACAGACATTATGCAATTCTATGATTTGTTAAGTAAAGATACTCAAATAGTTCGAAGAAAAAACAATAATGGTAAAAAAACAGGAAAACCTTTATCATCAAAAACTATAGCAGAACATCACATGCTTCTTCATGCTATGCTACAAAAAGCAGTTTATTGGCAATTAATACTTGCAAATCCTGCTGAACGTGTTCAACCACCTAAAACTAGAAAACCTAAAAGAAGATACTATGATGATGAACAAAGTAAAGCATTAGTTTCTAACTTAATGGAACTTACAGAGGATCAAATCAAATATAAAGTTGCTATACTATTAACACTTTTTACTGGAGTTAGACTTGGAGAGCTTATGGGGCTTGAATGGAATGATATTAACTTTAAAGATGGAATTGTATGCATTAATCGTTCTAGTCAGTATTTAGCAGAAAAAGGTGTATTTACTAAAACACCAAAAACAGAAAGCTCTATAAGAGAAGTTGGAATACCAGATTTCGTTGTTTCATTACTTGAAGAATATAAATTATGGTATGACAATCAAAAAGAGTTCTGTGGCGAATTATGGATTGATTCTAATAGGTTATTTGTACAAGCAGATGGTAAGCCAATGCATCCTTCTACTATTAGTAAGTGGTTTGTAAAATTTGTAGAACGAATAGGACTACCTGTAATTAACTTTCATGGGTTAAGGCACACAAATGCTACCTTACTCATAGCACAAAATATTGAAGTCCCAATAGTATCAGCAAGACTTGGACACGCACAAATAACAACAACATTAAATTTCTATGTACATCCAATTATTGCTCATAATAAAACTGCAGGATTTGCATTAGAAAATCT
>CAKVNP010000328.1 GCA_934777095.1 uncultured Clostridium sp.
AAATGATACAGCACACGTTACATATACTTTAAGTGAAACAAAAGCTGAGATGCTTAAAGATTCCAAAATAGCTGGTATTATGTATGATCAAGACTTAGATCCTGATATTCGTTCACTAAGGCAAACTATAGTTTACGGACTAAAAGGTATTAGTGCATATGGCCATCAAGCAAGATATTTAGGTTATTATGATGATGAAGTAGATAATTTTTATGTAAGAGCTTTAGAAGCCACTACAGATGATAATTTATCAGTGGAAGAGCTTATACGATGGACTATGAGAACAGGAGAGATGAGTATTGCAGTAATGAAGAAATTAGATGAAGCTAATACTACTGTTTATGATAATCCATCTCCACATACTGTAAATGTACATGTTAAAAAGGGACCATTTATCATTGTTTCAGGACATGATTTAAGAGATTTAGAACAACTACTAGAACAAACAGAAGGAAAAGGAATTAATGTTTATACTCATGGTGAGATGATACCAAGTCATGGCTATCCAGGACTAAAGAAGTATCCACATTTGATTGGAAATTATGGTGGTGCATGGCAGGATCAGCAAAAAGAATTTGATGGTATTCCTGGCTGTATTTTAATGACTACAAATTGCTTAATGAGACCGAGAGAAACATATAAAGATAGAATTTTTACTACTAATGTAGTTGGCTGGGATGGAGTTATTAATATACCAAAAGATAAAGATGGTAATAAGGATTTTACCCCAATTATTGAAAAAGCATTAGAATTAGGAGGTTTTGAAGAAGATCAGGAACCTCATGAAATACTAGTAGGATTTGGTCATCATGCAACTTTAAGTAACGCTGAAACTATTGTTAATGCAGTAAAAGAGGGGAAAATAAGACATTTCTTCTTAATTGGGGGCTGTGATGGAGCAAGACCAGGCAGAAACTATTATACTGAATTTGCCAAAAAAGTTCCTGATGATTGTATTATCTTAACTTTAGCATGTGGAAAATATAGATTTAATAAGTTGGATTTTGGTGAAGTAGCAGGTCTTCCAAGGCTTTTAGATGTAGGCCAATGTAATGATGTATATTCAGCAGTAAGAATAGCTACAGCGCTTGCTGATGCATTTGGCACAGATGTAAATGGATTACCATTATCTATGATAGTATCATGGTATGAACAAAAAGCTGTAGCAGATCTTTTAGCCTTATTATCTCTTGGAGTAAAGAATATCTATTTGGGACCAACTTTACCAGCGTTTTTCAGTCCTAATGTACTTCAATATTTAGTTGATACTTTTGATTTACATTTAATAAGTACACCTGAAGATGATTTAAAAACATGCTTAAAACAAGAGGTTTAATTTTGGAAAAAGGTTTCATAATTATGAAACCTTTTTAGTTTAAAAAACCATAGATTTGTAAATACTACATATTGGAAGGGAGTAGTACTTATGGATATTGAGAAAACAGTAATGAAGAAGTTTCTTGGGATTTTTGAAGAAGAAAACTTTGAGGTATGTTTTTGGGACGGTGAGGTAGTTCAATTAGGTAAGGAAACGCCTCAATTTAAAATTTATATCAAAAAGCCTTTGAAAAAGAAAGATTTATTAGATAGTACTTCATTAGCTTTTGGAGAAGCTTACATTAATGGTGATGTTGAATTTGATGGTGATTTATTTACAGTCTTAGATATAATACTTAGACATATTAATCAGTTTAGTACTAGATTTGATAATTTAAGCCATATATTTCACAAGGCTGGCAATAAGCATAAACAAAAAGATGAAGTATCCTCTCATTATGATATAGGAAATGAATTCTATAGTTTATGGCTAGATGATACAATGAGTTATTCTTGTGGTTATTTTAAGAATGAAAATGACTCATTATATGATGCTCAGATGAATAAAATTAATCATATTCTTAAAAAACTTGCCTTAAAAGAAAATGAAACATTACTAGATATTGGATGTGGCTGGGGTGGTTTATTAATCCAAGCTGCAAAAGTTTATAAGGTAAAGGGAGTTGGTATAACTCTTAGCAAGGAACAGTATAATAAATTTAAAGAAAGAATAGCAGAGGAAGGATTAACAGAATATTTAGATGTAAGGTTAATGGATTATAGAGATTTAAAAAAGTCAGGATTAATGTTTGATAAAATTGTAAGTGTTGGAATGTTAGAGCATGTTGGGAGAGAAAATTATGACTTATTTTTTGAAAACGTTAATTCAGTACTAAAAGAAAAAGGGTTGTTCTTATTACATTATATTAGTGGCATGATAGAATCAGAAGGAGATGCTTTTATAAAAAAGTATATCTTTCCAGGAGGGGTTATACCTACACTAAGAGAGATAATATTTTTATCAGCAGAATATAATTATCATACACTTGATGTAGAAAGTCTAAGGATGCATTATACCAAAACTTTGCTTCATTGGTATAAGAATTACATCGAGAATCTAGATAAAATAAATAAAATGTTTGATGAAAATTTCATTAGAATGTGGAGCTTATATTTATGTTCCTGCGCGGCAGCCTTTAATAATGGGGTAGTAGATTTGCATCAAATATTATTTAGCAAAGGTGTAAACAATAATTTAAGTCTTACAAGAGAATATATGTATGATAAATAGAGAATAGCTCATTGCAGAAATAAATATATATCTGCAATGAGCTAATTTTTAAATTCGGTTAAGTGTTTCCAATACCTTTTAGGCATATATCCTCTTTGTTGCCTAAGATTCTGGCGCTCTTTAATATTAACGGAATTATAAAATGTTTTCCAAAGACCTTCAAAATTTGCGTCATTATTAGACTTTAACAATGAGGCAGCTTGTTCTTGGGTAAAGGTTGTTATTATACTTTCCTTGGTATTATAAAAAATAGCAATTTCTCTTTTTAAATCATGGATTATGAAATTCTGATCGGAAAATCGATTAGTAAAATGATCTATAATAAGAGGCAGAATATTATGATCTGGTTCTATTGAAGAATAAAAGCTAAGGGGGCTTATTTCCTTGAATCGAACAAAACCAATAATTCGATGAGTTTCGTTTGTAACTCGCCTACAGTATTTATCTACTTCAATGATTATATCATTATTCTTTGCTAAATTAATATTTACACCATACTTAAAGCAGAGTTTTAAATAATCTAAAGCAAGTTGGTCGGCTGATGCAATATCACTTAAATATAAATAATAAATTTTTTGAAGTATTTCTTTATTTAACTTTTCTATTATGCTTTTAGATACACGGATAAATTTATCCTCTTCAGTTTTGACATTAATTTCTTCATCAAGCATAGAAGGAATATGGAATTTGTCTTTTATGATAGTACATTGCTCTTTTTCGCTATATGAATAAAAAATAGCAGTGATCAGGCCTTCAAAAGTATTATCATAAATATATAGTTTCATAGCCGGACCTCCTTTAAAATTCACCAGTGGCTGCAG
>CAKVNP010000329.1 GCA_934777095.1 uncultured Clostridium sp.
TTTCTACTCCATCTATATATACCTTCTGTAATAAGTGATGTTTTCTCTTCCGGAATTCCTACTCTCCAGCTAGTTTTCATTGTAATCGTTGCTAATGCAAAGAAAATTACGCCTATTGCACCTACGATACTTCCAACAATTCTAGCCTCTGTTACAAGAAATTGCTTTACCATAAAAATACTACATACACTAATGACGCATGCCAATATTGTTGCACAGCTCATAATACGCTCAATTAACAGTACTCTTTTAGGTTTATTACCAATTCCCATCTGATTTGTTTTAATAAATTGCCTTTTTTGTATTAGGATTTTTGCAAAATAAAAGGCATAAAATGTTACTAAAATTAAAATTGCTATTATTTGATAAATCATAAATACCTCCTATTCTAATGGGCATGTAATTTGAAATATTTCTTCACAGATTCGATGTATATGTTCTGCTACTAACGTATCAGCAAGCCTGTAATAAATCTCTTTTCCATCGCGACGGCTAGCTATTAATCCTGTATTCTTTAACATTTTAAGATGATGAGAAACAGCAGGATCACTCATTTCCATTGCTGCCGCAATATTTCCTACACATTCTTCACAATGGCATAAAAACCACAATATCCTAAGTCTTGTACCATCGCTTATTTGCTTAAATATCTCTGCAACCATTCTGCATTCTTCCACAGTTGGTAATTTTTTAAGAATCATTTCTTCGTTTTCTCCATGATTATGCGGTAAAATATATCTTTCCATTATTGAACCCTCCTTTATATGAACATTTAAACATACGTTTAAATGTTTGTCAATATTTTCTAATTAATTAATCTTCCAACCTTACTAAAATTGTACCGAAATTTATATTTAAGCTATATTTTTGCAATTAATTTTAGAATTCCTCCCCAAGAGGAACTCTAAAATTAATTCATCATTATATATAAGTAATTTATTGCTATAAAAAAGACATATCAGGAATGTATCCTGATATGCCTTTTTCTTTATTTATTATTTTGCTTTTTTAGTTTTTTTCTTTACTAATACTACTCCTGCTACGATGATTACGCCAGCAATCAATACATAGTAAATAACATTTGTTCCACCTGTATTAGGTATACTGCTACTATTTGATGAACCATTACCATTTGGTTTAACTGTTACAGTATTATCTGATCCTGTTGTACTGTTATTTGATCCATTTCCTGTATTACCATTATTTCCTGAATTTCCACCATTATTATCACTTGGATTGTCAGGTTGTTCAGGATTATCTGGATTACTTGGATTGTCTGGGTCATCTGGTGTACCTGGATTATCTGGGTTCTCTGGATTATCCGGATCATCTGGATTGTCAGGGTTATCTGGCTTATTATTATCCTTTAATACTATTACTGAAGTACCACCATCAGCCATGCTTGGAATAGCTACTTCAATTGTTCCATTTTCAGAAACAACATATTCAGTATTATTGTAAAGATCCACTAACTCATCGCCAGCATTATAAGGAACTTCTAAAGTCTTGATGATTCCTTCTCCATTAACATTTACTGCTACTAAAATAGAATCATCATTTAAAGTTCTAGCAAATGCAGCATAACCTTCTGCATCACTAGCTGCAATTGTATTTCTTGTACCTTTAGCAAATACCTCTTGATAATCCTCTCTAATGTTTAATAATGTCTTATAGTGATTATAAACAACACTATAGTTTTCATCATCTAATCTATCCCATGGCATATCATATCTATTAGCATCATTAGCTGTAGCACCTGTTGCTCCTAGTTCTTCACCATAGTAAATTACTGGGATACCTTTATCAGTAATTTGTAATGCTGAGGCAACCATTTGTTTTCCTAAATCATTTCCTACAGTTCCTAAGAATCCATCTTCATCGTGGCTACTTAAGAATTGTCCTAAAAGATTAGTACTATCAAGCTGACTTGCTCTATCATCAAAATATGAAGATGCACTTTCAAGACTTCCATTTACGAAATCTCTTGCTTTATCTTTATATCCAAAGTCTAATAAAGCATCCATTTGTCCATTATCTAATTGACCAGCTGTATTGTTTAAATCAGCACCATAGTATTCACCTATTAACTTAAATTCAGGATCTATTTCAGTAAGCTTATTCTTAAATGATTTTAATGTAGCATTATCTACATGCTTAACTGTATCAACTCTGAAGTAGTCAATAGTATTTCCATTATCAGTAGTAGCCTTTTCTATCCAATCAGTCTGCCATTCTATTATTTTAGCTCTTACATCTGGATCTTCTGTCTTGAAATCAGGCATTCCACTTACTTCTTGAGTTGTAAAGTCACTGCCTGCTACTTCTCTAAGCATTCCAGCAAACATTTCCCTATCTTCATCAGTTGGGTAATTTGGTGCTGCTGCATTAGCATCAGTTGTCTTCATACCGTATCCTGTATGATTTAACACAACATCAACCATTATTTTAACTCCATTTTCATGTGCTGTATCAATAAGTGTCTTTAAATCATCTAAAGTTCCTAAATGAGGATCTAATGATGTAAAGTCTTTAGCCCAATATCCATGATATGAATATTGTTCTCCACCTGAAGCAAACAATTGGTTAAAGTCTGTATTTTCAACAATTGGTGTAATCCATAAAGTATTAATTCCAAGATCACTTAAATAAGGAATCTTATCAGTTAATCCTTGTAAATCTCCACCATGGTAAGTCATTGCTCCACTCTTATCATAGTTCAAACCATGAGGATCATCATTGCTTTCATTACCATTAAAGAATCTATCAGTAACTGCGAAATAAATACTTGCTTCATCAAAGCTGAAGTCCATATCATCTACAGCTACTTTTGCTTTTACAGTTAATGTAGCAGAAGCTTCATGTTTTTCTCCATTATTATCTACTACAATTACAGGAATTGTCTTAGAACCTGCTGTAACAGAATCCTTAATTCCTATGCTTTGGCTTATTTCACCATCTTGTAAAAGTGCTAAGTCCATATATACCTTGTCGCTGCCGCCTATTTGTGATAAGTCCATATACATATTTCTTATATTAGCAGCTGTTGCATCTGCACCAGTTACTTTAGCTTTAATTAAAGTATTTTCATCAGAATCTACTTCAGCTAAAGAAGATTCAGCTGCAATATTAATTTCTAATGCTTTATATTCTATTTCATATTCTTCACTTTCAGTTTCTACTCCATTGATTGTTTCAATAAAGCTATATTTATATACTCCATTTTCTATTTCTGGTAAAGTGTAATGGAAGTATTCATTTAAATCATTATATGGCATATCATATACATTAGTATCACCACTTGGTGATTTAACTTTAACTTGAACCTTATCTATTGTATTTTGGCTATTATCTTCATATAAATCATTATCTCTATATTTAAATATCAGCTTACCATCATCTATTTGTGCATTTTCAATAGCTGGTAC
>CAKVNP010000330.1 GCA_934777095.1 uncultured Clostridium sp.
GGATATACTTTGGAAAAGGTTAAACCAGTATGTGAGGCAGCGGGAGTTCCTGTAGCAGTAATTCCAATGGTTGATTACGGTATGATGAATGGTGAAAAAGTTTTAGATTTTGCTTTGAATCTAAAGAAATAAGTTTTTAAAAGGAATTATAAATCTTAAATAATGTTATAAAAACTAGATCTTATAAGAGAGATAGAAATAAAAATAGGGGGAAATTTTAATGAGTGACAAAAATAAGACATTTATGAATGAAAAGCTTATCCCTAAGATTATGTGGTTTGTAAACTTAAAAGCAATTGTTGCATTAAAAGATGGTATCTTATTTACAATGCCATTAATCATAGTAGGATCAGTATTATTATTAATTACACAGTTCCCATGGACTGGATTCACAGATTTTATGGCCAGTGTATTTGGTGAAGGCTGGACAGTTCCATTAAGCCAGGCACAAAATGCATCATTTGGTATTATTGCAATAGTAGCCGCTATAGGTATTGCTTATACTTATGTAAAAAATGAAGGTTTTGAACCTTTGTCAGCAGGTGTCTTATCACTAGTAGTATTTTTAATTGCTACACCATCAACTGCTGCAAATGCAGATGGAGCAATTATTGACAGTGTAATTCCAAAGGCATGGACTGGCGGTAAAGGTATGATTACTGCAATTATAGTAGGTTTATTAGTTGGTTATTTATATTCTTTATTATTAAAGAAGGATATAAAAATTAAAATGCCAGAAGGTGTTCCTCAAGGTGTTGTAAATGCCTTTTCTGCATTATTACCAGCTTCAATCGTTATTTTAGGCGCTATGTTTGTATATATCTTCTTCTCTATGGTTACAGGAGGAACATTTGTTGAATGGATTTATGAGGTAATTCAGACTCCATTACAAGGATTATCAGATTCATTAGGAGCAGTAATAGTTATTACATTTATTATTCCATTCTTATGGATGTTTGGTGTTCATGGATCTACTATTGTTGGTGGTATAATGGATCCATTACTAATTGCTAATGCACAAGATAACCAAGCTATTATCGATGCAGGAAAAGAGCTTACTATTGCAAATGGTGCTCATATAGTAACTCACCAATTCTTAAATATTTATATAAATATGACTGGTGCTGGTGTTACAATTGGTTTAGTAATTGCAATGCTATTATTTGCAAAATCAGCTCAATTTAAGCAATTAGGAAAATTAACAATCTTACCAGGTTTATTTAATATAAATGAGCCAGTATTATTTGGTACACCAATAGTTGCTAACCCATTTATGATAATTCCATTTATCGGAGTTCCAATGTTAACAGGTATCTTATTGTATTTAGCTATTAGAATAGGTTTAGTACCTCCATTCAGTGGAGTAATGCCACCTTGGACAACACCTCCAATAATTTCTGGTTTCATGGCAGGTGGCTGGAGAGCAGCTTTATTCCAAGCATTTGAAATTGTTCTTTCAGTTGCTATTTATCTTCCATTCTTTAAGAAACAAGATGCTATGACTTTAGAGATGGAAAAACAAGCTGTTAAAGCATAAAGTAGTATAAAGTGGTTGATTAATATATATATTTGGAGAGGGTTAATAACAAACCTTCTCCTTTTTATGTACCCTATAGGTATATTTAAAATAAAGAGACTATATCAAAAATGGAGGATACAGTCTTTTTTTAGCTAATTTGATATTTTATCCTAGATTGAAATGAAAAATTTGGGGTGGTATAATAATTCCATAAAATGTAAAATATAAATATAGCTAGAGATAAGATTTCTTAAATAATTTTTGACGGAAAAATAATTATGGAAGGGTCATGTTTTGAGAGAAAAGTAGTCATATATCTATTTCTAGTAATAATATATTTAAATTGAGGGGGGAGTGCTTATGAACTTCAAGGAATTTATTCTAACAGACAGAGAAAGTAGAAATAAGGAAAAATTCGAAGGTACTTTTATAGATTACTTAGAAATTGTAAAGGCGGATCCAGATGTTGCAAAACTTTCACATAAACGTCTATACGATATGATTATGCAGGAGGGAGTAGAAGTACTTAAAGCCGATGAAAACCCAAGGATAAGAAAAATATATGGAAATGAAACTATCAAGAAATATGGATTTTTTAAAGATGACTTTTTTGGAATAGATAAGGTACTGATGAAACTGGTAAATTATCTTCATTCTGCATCTATGAAAGGTGAAGAATCAAGACAGGTATTATATCTAGTAGGGCCTGTG
The DNA here is from genome assembly GCA_934777095.1 of uncultured Clostridium sp. GTDB lineage: Bacteria > Bacillota > Clostridia > Clostridiales > Clostridiaceae > Clostridium. The sequence goes on from CAKVNP010000330.1 coordinate 2,231, forward strand.
GGAGCTGGTAAATCATCTTTAGTGGAAGCTTTAAAAAATGCATTAGTAAAATGTGAACCAATTTATTCAATTAAGGGATGTCCAATGCATGAAGAGCCACTTCATTTAGTACCAAATCACTTAAGACCTAAATTTAATGAAATGTTAGGTACACAAATAGAAGGTGATTTATGTCCAGTATGTAAATATAGATTAACTCATGAATTTGGCGGGGAATATGAAAATATGCCTGTTGAAAGAAAGAATTTTTCAATCAGGTCTAGGAAAGGTATCGGCGTAGTGCCACCAGTAGATCCTAATAACCAGGATACATCAATCTTAACAGGATCTATTGATATTTCAAAGATGGACATGTATCCGGAGGATGATCCAAGGATATTCTCTTTAAATGGTGCATTTAATGTAGGGAATAGAGGTCTTGTAGAATTTATTGAAGTATTCAAGAATGATGTTGAATATCTGCATACTATTATTACAGCTACCCAGGAAAAATCTATTCCTTCACCAGGTAAAGGTTCAATGATTTATTTTGATGGATTAATTATAGCCCACTCAAATGAAGCAGAATGGGAAAAATTTAAGTCTGATCATACAAATGAAGCTATCTTAGATAGAATAGTTAAAATTGAAGTTCCTTACTGTTTAGAACTTGATGAAGAAGTTAAAATATATGAAAAAATATTAAAGAAGAGCAACTTTAAAGCTCATATAGCACCTCATACTATAGAAATTGCAGCTATGTTTGCAATTCTTTCTAGACTTACACCATCAGCTAAGGTTGATCCAATAACTAAACTTAAAATATATAATGGAGAAGATTTAGTTGAAAAGGGTACTACTAAGAGAATTGATATACAGGAGCTTCGAGAAGAAGCAGGTCCTTATGAAGGAATGAAAGGAATAAGTACAAGATTTATCGTTAAGGCAATTGATAATGCGTTATCCATGTCTGAATACGATTGTATTAATCCTTTAAGCATAATGGAAAGTATAATCAAGTCAATTAAGGAAATGGATGTATCAGCAGAAGAGAAGAAGAAATATCTAGGATTTATCCAGGATACAATTAGAAAAGAATATAATAAGATTCTTGAAAAAGAAATAACTAAGGCATTTATTCATTCATTTAGAGAACAGGCTGAAAGCCTATTTAATAACTATATAGATAATGC
>CAKVNP010000331.1 GCA_934777095.1 uncultured Clostridium sp.
TTTTCAAAGAGCGAGTAATTCTACGAAATGCTAAGCTATTTTTTCATAACAACCTAACAGAATCATTTTTTTGTTAGATTGAAAATTTTTATTATCTGGTTTTATTATATCCATAATTTTTTTCCTCTGATACATGTCATAACCATTATTCTCATTTTTTATACCTCAAAGTAATTTATTTACTTTATTATTTTGCTTTTAGCCTTATTATTAACTAGATCACTGTGATGGCTTTAAATTCAAATTTGTCATATTTATGTCTTGAAAATGAATATTCAAAAGCTTTACCATTTTCAAGATAAGCCAATCTTTCAACTTCTAAAATTGGCTCGTCCTCTTTAATTTCTAGATATTTAATATCTATTTCATTTGGTTTATCTGCTCTTACTGTGGAATGGGCACTCTGTATTTTTAAGCCTAATTTATTCTGCAGGAAATTATAAATTGATCCTTCCACATCTGCCTTTTTCATTCCTGGAGCGATATCTAGAGGAATATATGTCTTTTCAATTACCCATGGTTCAGAATCAACATATCTTACTCTATGTATTAGATACAAAAAATCATCCTCTTGAATTTTTAATAAATTGGCAATTTCTTTATCTGTATTAATTATTTCAAAAGATAATATTTTGCTTTTTACATCATGACCATAATAAGTATTAGTAAGCCCTGAAAATTGTTTTTTTTGAATAATTCTTTCTATTTCATCATTACTAATATCTTTGATAAAGCTGCCAGCGCCTCTTCTTTTTACAATTAATCCTTCTGCAACTAAAATATCAAGTGCTTTTTTTACAGTCATCTTGCTTGCATCATATTTTTCACACAATTCTTTTTCAAAGGGTAGCTGTTCATTGGCTGCATATTTTCCTGATAATATATTTTCTTTTATTTCTGCTGCTATTCTTTGATATTTAATCATATTCCTTCCCTTTCCTTTATAAATAAATGATGAATTATACAAACTTTCCATAATTCATCATTATATTTTTAATTAACAATATAGAAAATTATATAAGGCTCCTAATTTATTAGCATCATTTCCATACTGGGCTTTTCTAACTAAAGGAAAAATCTTTGCATCTTTTACACAATCAAGTATTTCTTTTAACTTAACATTAATTTCATCGATAAATCCTGGGCGCTCACAAATAGCTCCCCCCAATACTATTACTTCTGGATCGTAAGTATATTGTATATTGTAAATTCCAATAGCCATATATCTAAAGAATTTATTAACTTCCTCTACTGCTATTTCATCCCCATTGTCATACAATTGAAAAGCCTTAATTCCATCAAAGTCATTTATATCAATACCCTTTCTTGAAGCTATTGCTTTAGCTACTTGAAATGTTGAACCTATCTTGCTCCACCTATGCCTGTCCCACATACTACAAATGCAGAATCATTTTCTTCTTTAGCTGCTCCCAGCCAGCATTCACCTAAAGCAGCACAATTTGCATCATTTTCTATAGCAATTTCTAAGCCAGTTCCTTCCCTGAATATCTCTTTAAAATTAGGTCCATGTATATAAGGAATTGCACTCATTCCACCAATTATACCTGTTTGGCTATCCACAGCTCCTGGTGCACTTATACATATTCCCTGTAAATTAAATTCTTCCTTATTTTCATTAGTATTCTTAATTAAATTAGTAAAAAACTCCTCAGCATTATCTGGTACTGACAGCTTACCACTCTTTAAAAATTCACCATTTTTATTTATTACTGACCATTTTACTGATGAACCGCCAATATCATAAACCATATAATTTTCCATACCGATACCCCCACTAATTTCCTTATACCTGAATTTATGTTAACATTTACAATTAAATTGCATCTTCCAGTATTTTACTTGTCTATACTTTTGAATTTAAATGTTATATCTTTTTTTATTTCGCCTTGGATTATAACTTTATTGTTATATAAGCTTATTGGCTCAGCACATAAAGGGCTGTTATATTAAAATGTTGGTGGAACATATTTTGATTCCACCAACATTCTTGTATAACAGCCTTATATATTAAAAATCAGCTAAAGTAACTATACTACTGAATAGCTTAATAGTATTGTTGCATTGCCAGAAATACTGTAATCTCCAAGAGAAGCCGGGATCAAATAACTATCTCCACATTTTATCTCAGAAGAAAAGCCATCACTCTTAATAGTACCTTTCCCCTCTACACATGTTAATATGTGAAATCTATCCTCTTCACTCTTATTTGCCCAATTATCTTTAACTACTATTTTTTTTATTCCAAAATACTCATTTTCACATAAATCTATTTTCTTAAAATCAACATGATCTTCTACATCATTACAAGCTAAATTCTTAGCATGCAGATTAAAGTCTATTACATCTAAAGATTTCTTTACATGAATTTCTCTAGGTCTTCCATAATCGTATACTCTATATGTTACATCACTATTCTGCTGTATTTCAGCTATAATAATTCCTCCACATATAGCATGTATCATTCCACTGTTAATTAAAAAAGCATCTCCCTTTTTAACATCTACCACATTTAAATATTCTTCTGACCTGCCTTCATCTATTGCTTTTTTGAATTCTTCCTTTGTACAGTTTTTAGTTCCAATGATAAGCTTTGCTCCAGGTTTTGCATCAACAACATACCATGCTTCTGTCTTACCAAATTGGTGTTCATTTTTCAAAGCATATTCATCACCTGGATGAACCTGTACAGATAGCTTATCCTTAGCATTAATAAATTTTACTAATAAGGGGAATTTTTCAGTACTTACCTTTTTTCCTACTAAATCATGACCATATTCATCTACAATATCTTTAAAGCTTATTCCTTTTAAATTACCATTTGATACTATACCCATTCCGTGCTCATGGCATGCTATATCCCAGCTTTCACCAATATTCCCATCTGGAAGATTATCTCTGAATTTTTCTAAATCCCTGCCTCCCCATATCTTGTCATAATACAAATTCTCAAATTTAATTGGATACATTCCCTCACCTCAACTATAAATATATATTTATACCTTTTTATGTATATATTTTACATTAATAACATTTCCCTTACAATTATTACTTATTTTTCTACGTTTATTTTGTGACTTTTTCCAAATACTATTACCAAGATAGAAAGGAGGGATATGGAAATGTCAGGAAATAAAAAACCTTATTTACCTCGCGAAAGAAGTTGGTACAAACCCGATAGAGAAGCGTTAATCAGTCGGTCACCTGAAGGAATAGATTCAATCTTACCAAATCCAGTTGAAGATCCAATAGTATCAAATAACATATCATATATGGAGTTTGACTATACGGAAGATCCATACTTTTCCTCTGTCATCGATGATGAACCAAGAGGTTATTAGTTTAAGGAGCGTAATA
>CAKVNP010000332.1 GCA_934777095.1 uncultured Clostridium sp.
GCTTAATGAAATTACAAATGCTAATTCAGGAAGCATTTCTATTTCTTCTACTTATAGCATTGGTACATATTTCATGCCTTATATAATAAGTAGCTTTTTAGCTATAAATCCAAATACAAAATTTCAATTTAATCATCAAAACTATCAAGGTATATGCAGAGACTTAAAAGGGGGGAAAATTGATTTAGGTTTTTTTGAACAATTACAACCATTAAATGAAGAATATAATATTCAAACAATTCCTATAAAAAAAGAGCAATTAGTTCTAATTACTTCCAAAACTCATCCCCTCTCAAATAAGGATGAAATATCCATTAAAGATTTAAAAGATGAATACTTTATTTCTTTTTGCATGGAAAATAAAGAGGCCATATTAAAATGTTGCAAAAAGAACTTTGGTTTTATTCCAAAGATATCAATAGAACCAACAGAAATTAGTATGGTAGAAGGGTTAGTTGCTGCAGGTACTGGTATTGCTATTGTATCTAATAGACCTAACATAAATACAAACAATGTTTCTATTATTAATTTAAAAGAAGAAATTGGTGAAAGTACTATCTACATGGGTTGGCATAAAGATTCATACATTTCACCAATAACAAAGAAATTTAAAAATTTTATTATTGATTCTATTGAATAAAAATTAAATTTTCTGGTTCAAAATAAGATAATCCATGTTTTTTCGCTAAGCTTTGGATTATCTCATTTGCTTCTTCTGCTCTTTCAAAGCCACAATTAAGCATAACCGCTCCCTCTATCTTTTGAGCATTTATATATGGATAATTCTTCGTAATATCATCATAAAACTCTTGTACAACTATAAATTCAGAAACATATGAAGTATTTCCCTGACAAAGCATTTCATATACACCTTGTGCTCCCATAACGCTGCTTACTCTATCACTATTCCAGACAGCACAATACCATTCCATTTATTTCAACTCCTTTTTATTTATTATTTATAATTATATCTAATATCTTTAAAGAATAAAAACTATTCATTCTTCAACTTTCTCAAAAAAAGTTACATTATGCTTATCTTTTTCATAAACTATATAAAAGCAGTTTAATTATTATACAAGGAGATGAGAAAAATAGAACAAAAATATAAGATAAATAAATCATGCACTGAAAAAGAATTTATTTTTTTGGGCTGTAGCTCTGATTCCACTCCAAAACAAATAATACCTTCAGTAGTACCCCTCAAACTAATTAATCTCAGCTTACCTCAAAGAAAGGTAAATAATAAAGGAGTCCTTCTCTTATTTACCGGCGAGATTAATGGTCTTATTACTAATCTTAATACCACCACAACTAATTTAATCTTAAATTTTAGAATAATCAAGACTTGTGATAATATAACAAAACAAATTTCACCTACCTTTACTTTTACTTCACGTTCCTTCACTACTCCCGAAACATTCTCCTATCAATTTTGCGACTGCAGCCCCTGTTGCTGTAATAATTGCATAGATTATTTAGTAGAATTTATTCCTGCTACCATTTCTAATTTAGAATCTATTACAGTAAGAAATGTAGTTTTATCGGCACGTTCAATTTCTTGTTGTGCTGGGAAGGAGGATTATGATTAATTCTGTTAAAAATAAAAATAAAATTATATCTAGATGTATAACTAGTAATAACATCGGGACTTTATCCTCTATAACTTCAGCTAATTCATTAAAAACAATTGAAATAGGTGCAATTACTTTAGATTTAACTGAGTTTTGTGATCCTGTAGTTATGATTTCTTTATCTGGTTCAATATCACCTATAACACCTGATACCCAATACAGTGAGCATTTTTTTAGAGTAATTCGCTGCTGTGATTCATCGCGAGTTACTATCTCTAATAATTTATCTCCAGGCAGTAGCGTTATTACTAATACAGAATCATTTTTATATCAAATTTGTGACTGTAATCCCCTAGCTTGCCCTTGCTCAAATATTGTTACGTACCTTATAGAATTTACCCCTGGCATTATTGCAGGACGAACAATTATTAACTTTAATGATTTAGTAATTACAGCTTACATTTATGAAAGAGATTCTTCTTTAATTAATTGCAATATGGGTAACGCTATTTCACTTTTTAATACTAATGTTGGTACTACTTTAACTGTTCCTGGTGTTGAACTTGGCTCTATTTCTATAGATACCTCTCATTATTGTGATGTTCGCGTCTTAATAATTTTTTCTGGTGATATAAATCTTACAATGTTTAATTTTTCAACAACTACTCCTATTGCACCGCTAACTGCCTCTATTCAACTGGTTAAATCCTGTGATGATTGTTGTAATGAGCTTTTATCACTTACCCGTATTCTAACCTCTACAACAGTATTGCCTGGATTTACCACAATTTACCAGCATCAGCTAATATTTTTCCTAATCTATATTATGGCAGTGAAAGTTTTAGCAGTCAGTATTGTGATACTGCATCTGCCTGCTGTAATTGTATAATATATAAACCTATTTTGGTTTTTGATTCGCCACTGCCATATCGTTCAGCACTTGCTATCAATAATGTATCTATATCAGCATATATTACTGAAGATTTCTAAAAATAATTTCTTCAAAAAAATGATACGAAATAATCATTTATTTCGTATCATTTAAATTATCAATTATTAATTTCTTAAGCTATTTAAAACGTAACTAATTCTGTTTCATCAATTGCTTTATTAACTAAAGCTTCTATATCTAAAACAGACTCTGATTTTCTCATCTGTTCTAACTGTGGTTTTGTCTTTGGATGCTTTGGTACAAATATTGTACAACAGTCTTCATATGGTAAGATAGATGTATCATATGTACCTATTTCTCTAGCTATATCCATAATATCACCTTTATCCATAGTAATTAACGGTCTAAATACTGGTCTATCTGCACAATCTGTACTAACTATAAGCCCTTCCATAGTCTGGCTAGCAACCTGTCCTATGCTTTCTCCAGAAGATATAGATTGTATGCCATTTCTTTCTGCTAATTCGCAAGCACATCTCATCATAAATCTTCTCATTAGGATTGTTAGCTCATCTTCTCTACATCCATCTATTATTGCCATTTGTATTTCTGTAAATGGTACAATATATAAATTAACTCTTTCAGTGTATTGAGCTAGTATTTTTGCTAAATCCTTAACTTTATCCTTTGCTCTTTCAGAAGTATATGGATGACTGTGATAATATACACAGTTAAGTTCAACACCTCTTCTTGCCATCAGATATCCAGCTACTGGCGAATCAATTCCTCCTGATAACATAAGCATAGTGCTTCCATTAATTCCATATGGAAGTCCTCCTACAGCTTTAATTTTATCTGCATCGGTAATTACATATGCATGTTCTCTGATTTCAACATATAAAG
>CAKVNP010000333.1 GCA_934777095.1 uncultured Clostridium sp.
TAGAACATATCCACCCTGAGCCCCTCTAATACTTATTATCAGCTTAGCTTTTCTAAGTGGAGAAAACAACTGTTCTAAATAATACTCTGAAATATTCTGTCTCTGTGATATTGTCTTAATAGAAACGGGTGCATCTTCATAGTGTATCGCTAAATCCACCATAGCTTTTACTCCATATCTTCCTTTAGTTGATAGTTTCATTTTTTCACCCCTTTTATTTCTGACTGTTTTACTATGCTTTATGTTTATATCTTAGCAAAACACTCTGATTTTGTCAACAATCTTATGTTTTATTTTTATACATAAAAAAAGAACCAATTTTAGTTCTTTTTACATGCTGGCAAATCCTATAGCAAAGATTAAAATCATCAATGCTAGTTCACATCCATTAATTACTAATCCTATTATACCAAAGACTTTTTTCTTATTTTTCTGGCAGACTGAAATAGTTCCTAATACAGTACCTACCACACTTAATATAACACATAAAATAGATAATAATCCTACTAATACTAATAAGGAACTATCAACAGTATAAACATTTGCTGACGCCTTAAAACTAGCAACAAAAATAGAAATTATCATTGCAATATTAACCATAGACATTACAAATGATGCAATTCCAAGCCCTGACTGCTTTTTTTCTTCTTTTGTATCTACTACAATGCCTGAATTTCCGTTTTCAGTATATTGTATAGAATTCATATCATTATTATCCATACTACCCTTCCCCCTCAAAAAACTTCTTGATAACTATTATACTGTAATTTGATATTTTTTCCAAAAAGTAATTTTATAAATAGCATCTTATTATTGAAGCTTTCTAATATCTTTTAAGGATAATGCACTTATTACAGCTGCTAATATTCCATAAATCCAGATTAAAGAAAAATCACTTACCTTATAATAAAGTAATATAATAAATATAATAGCAGTTATTCTGCCTACTCCAATCCATACTTCTTTTAAACAGCTCAATTCACATCTATATTCACCAGCCTTATCAGCTCTTGAAATTGAATTTTGTACCATTACACCATATGATAAGGTATTGAGCGGTGATGCTATTCCATAAATAATCAGATATATTAATATAGAATATATATTTTTAAAATACATAGTTAGGATCACTACAGATATTATCTGGAATATTACTCCTAAAATATAAAGTTTCTTTATTTCAACTTTTGTTTTACCTGCTATCCAAAAGGTTATAATAGAAACAACTGTCATGAATGCTGTAAACCAGCCAAGCATCATTTCTGATTTAGTAATATCATAAATCAATATATTTAATAAAAATGCTATCACTCCATCCCTAAACATTGATTTCCAGGTAATCTTCATCACAATATTGAATTCATTAAGATCTAAAGCTGCATAAGTCTTTTTCAAAGAAAACCTCACCTGTCCTGATGGTGGATCTTTAATGAAGAATGTTAGTATTAAAGTTATTACTATAATAACTAAGATAACTGCAAATAATACTAAATAGCCTTTTATATCAATAAACCTAGAAATAATAGCTGCTGAAATAATTGGTCCTATCATCGTTGACAGCGAATTAATTATCCCAACAAGACTATTATATCCCTTTCTATCCTCTTCTTTAATTAAATCTATTAACAGAATATTTATCGAAAGCCAATAGAAACCTTGAGCTAATCCTGATATAAGCCCTAGTATCCACACAAAATTTCCTGAACGTTCTCCTAAAAATAAAATCCCCCCATACAAAATACAATTTAAAATATTACATAATACTATACCTAGTTTTTTATGCTTTTCACTAAATGGTCCTAAAATAAAGAATCCTGCCAAAATAGTAATTGCAATAAATAAATTATATAATAAAGCATTCAATACATTTGATGAGGTATTAATTAAAAAAATACTAACAAATATATTTCCCATATTTAAAGTCAAATAATTCAAACTTTGTGCTATTAAAAAAATCAAAGTATTTTTTGTTAAATAGCCTGCCTTTTTATTTATCCCATCTGTTTCACCTTCTTAATATCATATAAATACTAATATATTTTTTTCAAAATTAATGGCTGCTATTCAACTAACATTTAATAAAAATGCCAGTTTTCTAAATGAACGTTAAATCATTTAGAAAACTGGCCGATAAATTACCCTTATATATTTATAAAGATTCTTAATATTAAGTTAACAATAAACAAAAGCAATGAAATTAGAGTAATAATTATAGCAGACTTAATTAATTTATTTTTCCTCCTGCCAGCTCCAATAATTCCTGTAATAACGGAAACAATTGATGAAATCATTATTAATATACCTGCAGCTATTAATAAATTTCCCACGCTTCTATTCCCAAGATAAATAATTTTCAAATTAGAAGAACTAAATAAAATAATAACTAAACAGCTTAAAACTAAAGATATTACTGAAAAAAACAAGGCAGCAATTTTATTCTTATAGCTACTATCTTGTAAACTATTATTTGAAATATTTTTTCCTTTAATAATTACGCCTTTGACCTTTCCTTCTTCATTACTTTCATATTCTTTCGGGCTAATTCCACTATCATCAAAAGCAGACACTATTATAAAACAACCTCCCGCTTATAATTCCCTACCTAATTTGTATGATGATTTTTATTTTTTATTCATTAATTTCCATTATCCTCATATACAAGGATTTTAAATTTAACGCCGCTTTGAATAATATTTATATCTTCTATTCCATTAGCTTCTTTTACTTTTGCTTCATACCAGCTGCGATCCATTCTAAAATAATCCCCATAATATTTATCTATTATAGTTGAAAATGTATCATTTTCCTTAAGATCTATTTCATTTACAGTTACCAGCTCCCAGCTAGTGCTAGGTCTATTTTCTACTGTCAATCCATCTAATTTATCCTTATATTCTGGTGAAACATACTCAGAACTTGGTATTACTTTTCCATCAACACTTGTCACATACCAGATGCCCGTCTTGGTATTTTTATAACATTTTAATGTTTTATCATATTTATATCCTGTTAATACTGTCTTATCTATAGAAGTCACTTTTTGTCCAATGGTCATTCCTACAAAAAATGATAAAACAAGTATTAATGCTAACATAATTACCCCTTTGATAAATTTCTTCATCCCCATCACCTCTTACCATATTATTCCTTATATAGATTATAAGTGATTTAGGATTGTTTTTCCATATTTTTACACATTATTTTTCTTTAATTCTATTCCAATACTCCATCGTTGCTCTTTCCAGCTTGTTTTCTCCATATTCATAATAATTTCTGCCTACTAAATTATCTGGCAGGTATTGCTGATTTACATAATGATTTGGATATGCATGTGGATATTTATATTCCACTCCTCTGCCTAACTT
>CAKVNP010000334.1 GCA_934777095.1 uncultured Clostridium sp.
GAGCTGCTTTAAGAGCTGACTTAGCTATTTTAACAATGACTGGTACATTAGATGCAAGACCTAAGGTGGGGTATGTATATCTAGGCAAGAAAAATAATGAAGATATCTTAGAGAATTTATTAAAAATAAAGTCTGGTGATATAATGTCTAAGCCTGTAACCGTTCACGAAGAAACAATGGTCTATGATGCTATTGTATTTTTATTTTTAAACGATGTAGGTACATTGTTTGTGGAAAACGGTGGTAACCTTGTAGGTGCAGTTTCAAGAAAGGACTTTTTAAAGATAGCTATAGGAGGTACTGATATTCATAAAGTTCCAGTAGGTGTTATTATGACAAGAATGCCAAATATTATCTATGGAACAAAAGATGAAAGTGCTTATATATTAGCAAAAAGAATTATCGATCATGAAATAGATAGTATGCCTATAGTTGAAAAGGTCAAAAATGAAGATGGAACTAAAGATAGTTTGAAAATAGTGGGTAAAATATCAAAGACTAATATAACAAAATTGTTTGTTGGTTTAGGAGAAGAAAACTAGAGCATTTCAATTGGGCAAAAGAAAAGGGTACAAATTTCATACAATGAGCTTAAGGCTATATATTTATTTAGCTAAGCTGACTTAACTTGTGTTAAGTCTCCTTAACTTATACTGTCAGCTACGAAGCTTTAAAACTTCGATAGTATATATTTAGTAGATATTCATTTTGAATTGAACGGAGGAGTATTGAGATGGAGAAAAAAAAGTACGTTTACCTTTTCAAGGAAGGCAATGGATCAATGCGAAATCTTCTTGGAGGTAAAGGAGCAAATTTAGCAGAAATGACTAGACTAGGAATCCCTGTTCCACAAGGATTCATCGTTACAACTGAAGCTTGTAACAAATATTACGAAGATGGAAAAAAGATTTCAGATGAAGTTCTAGAAGAAGTTAAAGAAAATATCACTAAGTTGGAAGAAATGACTGGAAAGAAATTCGGAAGCTTAGAAAATCCTTTATTAGTTTCTGTAAGATCTGGTGCAAGAGTTTCAATGCCAGGTATGATGGATACAATTTTAAATCTTGGCTTAAATGATGAAGCTGTTGAAGTTGTAGCAAAGCAGACTAACAATGTAAGGTTTGCTTATGACTCTTATAGAAGATTTATCCAAATGTTCTCAGATGTTGTTATGGGAGTAGAAAAAAGACTATTTGAAAACTTAATTGATGAAATGAAAGACGCTAGAAACGTTAACGACGATACAGATTTAACTGCTGATGATTTAAAAGAATTAGTAGTTAAGTTTAAAGAAGTATACAAGAAAGAATTAGGAAAAGATTTTCCACAGGATCCTAAAGAACAATTAGTTGAAGCTATTACAGCTGTATTTAGATCTTGGGATAATCCTAGAGCTATTGTATATAGAAGATTAAATGATATACCTGGAGAATGGGGAACTGCTGTAAATGTTCAGCAGATGGTATTTGGTAATAAAGGTGAAACATCAGGTACAGGTGTTGCATTCTCTAGAAACCCATCTACTGGTGAAAAAGGAATATATGGTGAATATTTAATGAATGCTCAAGGTGAAGACGTTGTTGCAGGTATTAGAACACCATTACCAATAGCTAAGCTAGATGAACAAAATCATGCAATTTATGAACAGTTTAAAGGTATTGTAAATACTCTTGAAACTCATTATAAAGATATGCAGGATATGGAATTTACTATTGAAGAAGGTACATTATTCTTCTTACAGACTAGAAATGGTAAGAGAACAGCACAAGCTGCTTTAAAGATTGCTGTTGATTTAGTAGATGAAGGAATGTTAAGCAAAGAAGAAGCTATCTTAAAGGTTGAACCTAAACAATTAGATTCTTTATTACATCCAACATTTGCACCAGAAGATTTGAAGAAAGCAACAGTAATAGCAAAAGGATTACCAGCTTCACCAGGTGCTGCTTGCGGTAAAATTGCTTTTACAGCAGAAGAGGCTAAAGAAAGAGCTGAAAAAGGTGAAAAAGTTGTTTTAGTTAGACTTGAAACTTCACCAGAAGATATCGAAGGTATGATTGCTGCTGAAGGTATCTTAACAGTTAGAGGTGGTATGACATCACATGCTGCAGTTGTTGCAAGAGGTATGGGAAGATGTTGTGTTGCAGGATGTGGTGCAATAAAAGTCAACGAAGAAGAAAAGACTGTTGAAATAGATGGTAAAGTTTATGGAACTAATGACTATATCTCTATAGATGGTTCTACAGGTAGTGTATATGGAGAAGCTATTAAAGCTGTTACTCCAGAAATTTCAGGTCATTTTGCTACATTCATGGGATGGGCTGATGAAATAAGAAAACTTCAAGTAAGAACAAATGCAGATACACCAAGAGATACTAAGCAAGCAGTAGCTTTTGGAGCAGAAGGTATCGGTCTTTGCAGAACTGAGCATATGTTCTTTGATGAAGATAGAATTATGCCTATGAGAGAAATGATTGTAGCTAAGACTGAAGAAGAAAGAAGAAAGGCATTAAATAAATTATTGCCAATGCAGAGAGGCGACTTTAAGGGAATGTATGAAGCTCTTGAAGGAAGACCAGCTACTATAAGATTCTTAGATCCACCACTACATGAATTCTTACCTCATACTGATGAGGAAATAACAGAATTAGCTGGACAAATGGGCTTAACATTTGAAGATTTAAAAGCTACTGTAGAAGAATTACATGAATTTAATCCTATGATGGGTCATAGAGGATGTAGGTTAGCTGTATCTTATCCTGAAATTGCTGAAATGCAGACTAGAGCAGTTATTGAAGCTGCCATAGAAGTTAATGAAACTAAGGGATATAATATAATTCCTGAAATTATGATTCCTTTAGTTGGCGAAGTAAAAGAATTGAAATTTGTTAAGGATGTAGTAGATAAAACAGCTAAAGAAGTAATGGCCGAAAAAGGAGTTACTTTAGAGTATCATGTTGGTACTATGATTGAAATTCCAAGGGCTGCTTTAACTGCTGATGAAATAGCAACAGAAGCTGAATTCTTCTCATTTGGAACAAATGATTTAACACAAATGACATTTGGTTTCTCAAGAGATGATGCAGGTAAGTTCTTAAGTGACTACTATGAAAGAAAGATTTATGAACAAGACCCATTTGCTAAATTAGATCAAAAGGGTGTTGGATTATTAGTTAAGATGGCAGCAGAAAAAGGTAGAGCTACTAGACCAAACATTAAGCTTGGTATATGTGGAGAACATGGTGGAGATCCATCATCAGTTGAATTCTGCCATAATGTTGGACTTAACTACGTTTCATGTTCACCATTCAGAGTACCACTTGCAAGACTTGCAGCAGCACAAGCTCAAGTTAAAAATCCAAGA
>CAKVNP010000335.1 GCA_934777095.1 uncultured Clostridium sp.
ACTAATACAGCCCCTAATGATCCCTCAATTACAAAACAATTAACAGAACCACATTTAACTACTTCTATATTACTCATAATAACACCCCCAAAATATTTACTGCTTATTTTTCATTTTGGTTTTTACCCTAAAAAAAATCTTCCATATTTTATTATAGAAGATTCTTTACTTTTTTTAAATATTTTTACATATATTGTTATTTATTTTTATTTTCATATTTATTTTATTGAATTAACCAACATAATTAATTCATTTATTTCTTTTTCATCCATATAATCTTCTTTAAGATAATTACTTAGCATTTCAATAATAGAACCATTAAAAACCCTTTTTAAATTTAATTATCTCCCATTCTGCATCAGAAATTTTTAAGATTTCCTCCATAAATACCCCGCCCCCATTTCCTATATTTCTACTTATAAGTTTTATTTTCCTAATAAAGTTTATATTCCTATTATCTTTTTGTAAACATAAATAATTCGACATCTTTTTATAAGCATAACTAGTTCGACATTCTTTTTATTTTCTTAATATACATTAAGTTAAAAAATCCTTCTTAATAAAATTTTAAATTTCATCTTTTTTTCACTACTGAAAACCTACTCATATTTACATTTTCTTTTTTTTATTTTGAAGATTCCAGATAACCTTCATGATTATTGACATGTTAATTTTTGTAAATTATAATTTTTACAAAACTATTAATTATGTGCTTTTTGTAAACACTTGAATTCTTAATTTTTATATCCTTTGGAGGTATTATTATATGAAAACTTTGTTAAAAATACACGGTGGAGAGCTTCACGGTGGAACTGTTACTACCCCTGGATCTAAAAACAGCTCATTAGCACTTCTAGCAGCTGTCTGTATGACAAGTGAACTATCTACTTTATTTAATATCCCTTATATTGATGATGTTAAGATGGTTTATAAAATCTTTGATTTAATAGGAGTAGAATACTTAATCACTGACAATAAGATTTCCATCAATCCCACTAAGATACACACTAGTATTATATCTGAGAATATTTCAAATAAATTTAGAGCATCTTATTATTTTGCAGGAGCATTAATAAATAAATTCAAAAAAGTTACATTAGGATATCCTGGGGGAGATAAAATAGGAAAACGTCCTATAGACCAGCATTTTAAGGGTTTCGCTGCCTTAGGCGCTAAAATAACTACCACTACCAACACATATACTATAGAAGCAGAAAGCCTTCATGGTGCTGAAATTTTTTTTGATGTTAAATCATGTGGTGCAACAATAAATATTATTTTAGCTGCCACATTAGCCCAAGGAAAAACTATACTCCATAATGTTGCTACTGATCCTGAAGTGGTAGATTTATGTATTTTACTTAATAAAATGGGAGCTAAAATCTATGGAGCAGGTACAGATGAAATTATCATTTATGGTGTTTCATCTCTTAAGGGAACATCCCACAAAGTTATTCCTGACAGACTTATAGCAGGTACCTTTTTAATTTTAGCCGGAATGTCTAAATATCCTATTACCGTAAAAAACGTAATTCCTAAACACTTAGAATCTTTAACATTAAAATTAAATGAAATGGGTATCGTAACAGAAATTTATGATAATTCAATTACGGCCTATAGAACTGGTACTTTAAAATCTACTTCAATAACGACAGGAATGTACCCTAATTTTTCAAGTGATTTACAGCAGCCAATGACAGTATTGCTTACCCAGGCCAACTATATAAGCAGGATTCGTGAAACAATATATGAAGGGCGCTTTTCACACTGCTATGAGTTAAATAAAATGGGTACCAATATTTCAACTAATAATACACACCTTGCTCTAATTCCTGGTAAAGCTAAACTTCATGGTGCTTTAGTTTACGCTAATGATATTAGAGCTGGTATTGCTCTGGTTTTAGCTGGAATTATTGCTGAAGGTACTACTTATATCGATAATGTCGAACAAATTTTCCGTGGTTACGAAGATGTAACTCAATTATTTAAACCTCTTGGTGCTGAAATTGAAGTTATTAAAGTAAATGACCTTTCTGCTGTGTCAGAGATGGTATTATAATAATTATTATGAAATTTATTTATGTAATATAATTTTAAACCCTCAGGTAAATTTGTTATAAATATGTAAAAAAAGCAGGTTAACTATGAAATATATTGTATACTCCCCCTTACACAATAGTTAACCTACTTTTTTTTATTTCACTATAATATTCTTTTAACGCTTCAATATCTGCAATGTGCTTTTCGTAATCCGGATAATCTCTAATAATCCTTATAATACACTTTTTACAAAACTCCGCTCTACATTGCTTGTCTTTTCTCATGAAATCTTTATATCCCCATATATGGGTAAACATATTTTGAGTTCCAGAATATAAATCTTGTAAATTACATATTTCTTTAATTTCTATCTGAAGCTTTTTAGCACACATAGATATCATTCTCTGTTCTGCAAAAACCATATTAGTTATCTTATTATCACTAAAATCTATTGCCTTCATAAATTCAATAGCAGCTGTTGTGTAATACTCTTTAAACTTTAGATGATTTATATATGCAAAGGCTGTATTAAAAGGCTCAATATCCCAATCCCAGCTTTCATCAAAAGAATATGACTTTTTTATATTAAAATATTCTTTATGTGGATAAATATTTTCCTGTATCTTTTCCTTATGTATTGCTGCTATTTCAGATTCCTGTAGCAATTCCTTGACGTTATCCCAGATAATAAAATCTGTATCTATTGTACATATAGGAGTTTTTTGTTGCTTCAAAGCAAATATTTTCCCAGCTGCCCAGAAAATATTAGGATCAATATCAGCATTTATCTTATTTAATGATACATCTATTCCTAAGTCCCATAAAGATTCTAATCCTATTTTTTTATAATATTCTGCCCCACGTTCATCGGTAACCATTTTTATAGGACCATTAAATTCTCTCCATTTTAATGCTGATAGAATAGTTGTCAAAATCTCAAAATCTTCTAATTTATATTCTCCATTCTTATTTCTTATCATATATGGTTCTGTCCAATTTGAATGAAACGCATTTATCATATTTCCTCTTCCCCTAATATAAGGTTTAATCCATATCCACCAATACCTGTACTTCTCTGTTCTGTACTGTATATTCCATTTAATTGTCCACTTATTTGTTCTTCACGCTTAATAAAAATCTCTTTTATTTCTTTGACTGTTGCTATAATATGTCCATCTAATTCAAATGGATATTTCAATTTCTTACTCATATCTACTTACCTTTCTTAATATTTTCTTTTTTCTTTTACCATATTATAGCATATTTTTAATAACCCTCGCTATATTATTTGGATTTTTTTTACATTTTATATACTTTA
>CAKVNP010000336.1 GCA_934777095.1 uncultured Clostridium sp.
CTTGGTATACCTTTCGAGCCACCTCTCGCTGGTATCACTACAACTATACTTTTTCCTTTATACAAGATGCTTCCCCCTATTGTGGTATTGATTGTAAAAACTTATTCATTACTGCAAATTTATTTACAAGCAATTGTTTTACCAAATGATATCTTTCGTAATTTTCTTCTTCTAATTCATCTATATAATCAGCTAATGCTAAATGAGCAAATTGATTTGGTATAATAGCTAATTTATTATTTTGATTAATTATATCATAATAACAATCTATACCATATAAGCTTGTAGCTTGGCAAACTCCTGATCCTCTACCATCTTCATTAAGAAGCACAGTTCTCACTCTATGACTTAAGCAATATATATGTGCATGAACTCTATAACCTATATGAAGATCACATTCATCATAGATACTCATTTTTGATAGATTATATGATAAATCTTCTATTTCATAACCCAACTTTTCAGCTGCATTTTTCATAAAAATCATTACATTTGCTGAATTTTCATTAGTATATTGATCTTTTTCTATCCCTCTATGGAATGCACATATAAGTTTAGCATTTGGATATTTGTTTTTTACAACTTCCATCATTTTTACAGTCTGCTCTGCATAATGCACTCCTGCCGGTGTAGAAAATACCACTTTATTTATTTCTTTTTTAGTATTAAACTCTTTTTCTATGTACTCAACATCATACCAAGCTGGACATCCAGTCATCAATGCATTATTATAACCATTATTCTTTATCATTCTACTAGTATAGTAATCTCTAGCCCCAAAATACTTTGAATCATTTTTTATTCTTTCTAATAATTGCATAGATTTTGGTGTAAATTTGTAATTATATACATTAATATCACTTTTACTTTGTCCAAACCATCCCATGCCCATAGGAATAATAGGCACTTTAATATCATCTAAATTTCTTGTTAGTTTAAAAACTGTTGGATATAGATTAGGTAAATATCCTGGACCTCCTGCTAAGATGATTGCTTTTGCTGAATTAACAAGTTCTAATTTATCATCTAGAGATTCATATCTACTTATTTCAACAATTTCACAATTTGGATTATAATACTTAATAAGTTTTTTACATCTATCCGCAATTAAAAAATCTCCAACATTCTTTAACGCTCCTGTTAACACTATATACATACTCTATTCCCCCACGTTTTTTATCTCTTCAAGTACATTCTTAAATAAACTTATATTTTCAGCAAAAGTTTTTCTAATGTTTTGATATAAATCTAAATTACACTGTACAATTTTCATTTTAGTTGTTTTTTCATTATCATCAGTTGTTATTATATACTTTTCCGAATGATTACTATCATACAGTGCCGGATATAAAATATCTTCACAGAAAATAATATCTGCTGCTAACTTATATATACCTTCATCTAATTTTTTTAATTTATCATTATAGTTTTGCTGATTTTTTATTCCTAAGTTAATGCCATTATAGAACTTTTTCAATACCTCTATTGCTTCATCATATAATTCCAATGACTTTTCTATAGCAACAATAGATTTATTAAGTTTTCCCTTTAACCTAATATTTATATTTTCATCATATATATCTGAAGAATTAGATATTTCATCTTTTTTAACTTGTAAATTATATTCATCTATTACTTCTGATAGTTTTCTATTTTCTGCACCATTTATTAATGCTCCACCCTCAGTTGCATTAATAAACTTTACGTTTGGATTCATATTTATTACTGTTTCAATACCACACTTAAACTTATATAGTGCAGGGCTTGTCCTAACTACTCCTCCATCTACAGATTTTACAAACAAATCATTGTTACTAGCATAATTTTTTATATCATTTGTCTGCCAAGGACTTGAAGCAGCATCAGCATGTCCCTTATCATCTGTATAAGCTAAATCTTGACCTATAAATATTATCGGATCACATCCCATTAATATTGCTGCACTAGTCATAGTATGCGCTACTGAACCCGCTGCATATAAATTTCCTATATTTCTATTACAAAGTTCATCAATTATCTTATAATTATTATATATAATCTTCTTGCCTCTGTGATTTACCAATATATCATTTTGTATACCTAAATTAAATATTAAATTAGTTTCAATTTTATCTATATATCCATTAACTAATTCGAAAGATTCCTTCATTGGATCCACTATAACAGTATAGTCTGGATTAACATCAATATTCATAACTGATTTTAAAGTTCTTCCGCCACAAAATACCATAGCTGATGTATTCTTTTTCAAGTACTCTATATTTTTATTTAGTGATGGCCCAGCTGAAACAATTATTGCTGGTTTACCTTTATGTCTGTCCTTATATTCATTAATAGCTTCACACTTATTTAAATACTTTATATTCGCCATAGTAGACTTAAACCACGTTTGTGCAAAAGCAAGTTTAGTATTTCGATTAACTTTTACTGTAGTTTCATAAGCATTTATTTCAGCCATAATATCTGCTAATTCTTCTTTAAAAATTTTATTATAATTTGCATATGAAATTATCTTTAAATAATCAACATTATATTCATTTATATTTTCATACATAAACTTCTTTAGCTCTTTAGTGTTTTTTACAACACTCAAATTATTAAGGTTGAATCTTTTATTTTCTTCTTTAAATTTATTAGCCCACTCTTCTTCACATTCTACGATAAGTATCAAAGCATTAGGATGTTTTATTTTCATTAATTCATCTATATGATTTCCCATCCCTAATCCCAAAACAATATAAACATCATTTTCGGTTTTTATATGTATTTGGTTTATAAATTTATCTATTTCTCTCTTTTCATTATATTTACTTCCTATATAAATCGACTTACTTGAAGTATTGATCTTTAATATATCATAATTATCTTTACTTTTTTCTATTTGATACTTTTCAATCATTATATTTTATTCCTCATTCCCCATATAAATATGCTTTAATTTTCCAATCAGTTCTAAATCAACTCTTCAATTTTACTATGCTTAGTTCCAATAATATTAGCGCCCATACTACAATTGTAAAATTTAACATTCTTATTTTTATTAATTAACTTCTCAATATTGTCTTTGAATATCAAATACGAACTCGTTGTCATAAGTCTTTCGCCGCTAACACCGATTACATATTCAGTTCTTCGATTAATTTCAATTTCATCTTTAACTCCATAAATACTCTCATAACTTTTAGCATGAGTTTTATTATTTAAATAAGCTAAATCCTGTCCGACAAATATTATTTTATCCGCTTTTGACTTAATTGCTAAATCAATGGCTGAAACAGCAACAGTTTTTCCTGTTTCAATAATTATATTAGAATTATATTCTTTATTAAAGAATATATATTTAGGCCC
>CAKVNP010000337.1 GCA_934777095.1 uncultured Clostridium sp.
ATGAAACTACTAATGATATTCCTGCAAAGGCAATTAACACAACTGTAATACCAGTCATTATTCCATCTGTCATAGACATAATCTGATCTGCTAAATCAGTATAAATAATCTTATCCTCTTCTGATTTACCTTCATTATAGTCATCTAAATAATCTACTACTGCATCTTTGTTATCAAAATCCGTAGGATATATACTTATCATATAAGGTGTAGTATTTCCTCCTAAGTATGATAAAACCTGCTCTTTTGTGGCTTCATCCATTTGTTCATATGATAACACATTATAATTAACCTTTTCTTGAGCTTTTACTATATCAGACTCTAAGGCATTATCTATAATATATTGTGATAATTCATCTGAATATGCAATTCCTGCACTTAATAAAGCTAAACCTGAATCTTCCTTTGCTCTTATAATACCTGTTATCTTTAAATCAACTGTATTTTCTGAATTGAACATTGTTTCATAATCAGTATTTACAGTATATACTCCCATATTAGTATCTACATAATACTCATCATTTTTTAACCCTACAAGTCTTGTATATCCAATACTTTGTACATAAGTTGGATCTATATTTTCAACATACTCAATATACTCATCTGTAAAAATGTTTTTGTGTGTTACAACATACTCCTCTGAACTATAGCTATATACTTCATTCGTATCTGGATAACTATCTTCACTTGTAGTTACTCCCATTAATTCCTTTTGTCTTCCTTGCATTTTCTCAATATCTATTTGTGAATTTTCTTGAGTTATCATTATTGGAAATGAAGCAAAACTATCACTTTGGAATTTATTTATTTGTTCTTGGAATCCAGAACTTAAAGACATTATAGTGGCTATACCAACGATACCTATACTAGAAGCAAAAGCTGTTAATGCTGTTCTTCCCTTTTTAGTTTTAATATTTGTAAATGAAAGCTTTAATGCTGTTGCAAAGCTCATACTTGTCTTCTTTAATTTGAATCCTAAACTTTCTTTTTCATCTTTACTATAAGGATTCGTATCTGATATTATGTTACCATCTTTAAACTCAACTATTCTATCTGCATATTCATGCGCTAGTTCTGGATTGTGTGTTACCATAATAACTAGCTTGTCCTTTGCTACTTCTTTAATTAAATTCATTATATCCACTGAAGTAGCAGTATCTAATGCCCCTGTAGGCTCATCTGCTAAAATTATGTCTGGATCATTTGCTAAAGCTCTTGCTATTGCAACTCTTTGCATTTGACCTCCTGATAATTGATTAGGCTTTTTATGTAAATGATCTTTAAGCCCTACTCTTTCTAATGCTTCTAATGCTTTTTGATGCTTTTCCTTTGATGAAACACCACTAAGTGTCATACCCAGCTCAACATTTTCAACTATGCTTAAGTGCGTTATTAAATTATAGCTTTGGAAGATAAATCCTATAGAATTATTTCTATAACTGTTCCAATCCTTTTCTGTGAAATTCTTTGTAGATTTTCCATTTAATAAAAGGTCTCCATTCGTATAATTATCAAGACCTCCTATTATATTAAGACATGTAGTTTTACCTGATCCACTTGTCCCAAGAATAGCTACAAACTCCTTCTCTCTAAATGAAACTGAAACACCTTTAAGTGCATGAGTTTCTATATCACCTATTTTATAAGTTTTCTTAATGTCTCTTAACTCTAACATTTTTCTCTCCTTTTTTTAAATATTTTATCCAATATGACAACCTGTCATAAGTCAAGAAAAATAATTCTGACTAAATAAAAATCAGGCTAACTAATAATTAAGCCTGATTTTCTAAATTAAAATATATATTCCATATTTTCTTTTTTGCATATTCTCTGAACTGCAAAATTTCCTGCAATTGCCGAACCTGGCAATCCTCCTGGAAGGCTAATCCATTGTCCTGCTAATATTACATTATTCAATCCCTTAACATAAGCTGATGGATATGGCTTTTTTAGCCATTTTACAACTCTTAATAAGCTTATAAATTTCCTTTTTATCCCAACCTGTACACTCACCGCCAACAATACTATGTTGTTCATACAATTCTGTATCAAATCCACATTTTGCTGCATATACAGCAGCTGTCAAACCACCAATTCCTGCTCCGATAATTATAACTTTTTCCCTTTTTGATTTGACTCCATACTTTTCCACTTCCCTTAATATTATTTAGAATCAAACAATAAATATAATTTAATTTTTATTATTCTCCATCTTCCAACTCTTCTGCAGCATCCCCAAAGGCTAACTCTGCAATCTTAGAAAACATCGATTTTGGTGGTATTGCAATCCCCCTTTTCTCGTCTCCTAAAAGTATAATAGTATCGCCTGGCTTAATATCAAAGATATCTCTAGCCTCCTTTGGTATAACAAACTGTCCCTTTTCTCCAATTTTAACAGTCCATGCATATTTTCCTTTTTGTTGTTTCTTATTCATCTATTCTCCTCCTAATGCTATGATTTGTTGTACAAGTATGATTTGTATAACTTCTATGATTAAATTATAAATCTTTCATACTATACATTCAACCATTATTTTCCATTTTAACTTTGTTGCATACAAAAAATAGGCAATTGAAATTGCCTATTTCTCTGATTAATTCCATCTTTACTTATTGCTTAAGAAAGTTTTTTACAAATTCTTTAATTTTGTCTTCATTTCCTTTTCTAACTTTTATGCCATCAACTTTAACAGCATTTTTTACTTTAGATTTCAATAAGTCAACTTCCCATAAATTATCTACCATGTTACCTACGGCATAAACTTAGCTGTGTCGTGTTTTGAATCTTGATATAGTACTAACGCTTTCTTACCATTTACGCCTTCTATAACTGTTTCATTAGAATAGAAATTGCTTCAAAGCCCTCTTCAATCCCCATTTGTAGTGTTGTATCTAAAATCATCCTTCTTATTTCTTTACTTCTCTTTTTCTGTGCTTCCCTTACCATAAAATTTTCCTCACTATTAGTAACAATGTTATTTTTTATAACAACATTATTTTTATATTTCTATAATAACGCTATTGGTATTTTTTGTAAATAGAAAAAGGTAATTTTATTTAAATTTATCTTTAAATAAAATTACCTTATTTATATAATTCCTAATTTATATCCTCAAATAATTCCCCAGCTATTATTTATTTTCTACAGATGTTAATATTTAAATTCTTGTCCATTTTCTAAATATACTAAATTAATACTGTCTTTTAATTTTTCTAATACCTCTGCCATCTCACCTTTAGTTACTGTACAATCTTTAGGATTAATTCTCTTAACTAAGTCCTTATGCATTGGTATAAAATGCTTAGGTTTTAGTATTTCAAGCGCTTTAGCTGCTTGATAC
>CAKVNP010000338.1 GCA_934777095.1 uncultured Clostridium sp.
TCTACTCTTATAAATACATTCATTATAAAAGCATCTGCCAGAAAACAGATGCTTTTATAATCAACTATTTAAAAATTCTTCAAATTTATTTACATTCTTCTTTTTGCCTATTACCACGATCATATCATCTGTTTTAATAGTAAACTCAGGACTTATTTCAATAATTGTAACATTATCTCTCTCCAATGCAATTATATTTAGCTTAAACTTTTTTCTTATATTCATTTCTGATACTGATATGCCCTCAATTCTTTTTGTTGCTTTTACTTCGCATATATTAATATCACCATTTAGCTCAATAAAATCTAATGATTTGAAGTTTACTAATCTATTAGCAAGCCTTATTGCCATATCATTTTCTGGATAAACAACTTCTGCACCTATTTTTTCGAGTATACATCCTTGATCTTTACTGCGTGCTTTTGAGATTACTCTTGGAATACCCATATTTATTAAATGTAAGGTAGTTAAGATGCTCACGTCCATTTTTTCACCAATACACACGACTGCTATATCACAATTCTGTATTCCGGTTTCCTCTAAGGTTTCCCGGTCTAGATTATTGACCACAAAGGCACTATCGGTCATTGTCCTCATTTGTTTTATCTTATCTTCATTACAATCTATTACAAGAACTTCTTTGCCAGCTTCAATAAGCGTCTTAGCTAATGCATAGCCAAACCTCCCTATACCTATTATTCCATATTCCATAGATGAATTTTTTTGAAACATATAAATATCTCCCTACCCTATAATTATAGACTCCTCTGAATATTTTGAATTAGGCAATTCTTTACTGTACCATATTGATGCAATAGTAAGCAGTCCAAGCCTTCCTAAGAACATTACAAGCACTAAGATAAATTTACTTATATCGCTCAGTTCAGGGGTTATGCCAGTAGATAATCCTACCGTTCCTAAGGCACTTACAACTTCAAATAATATTTGTATAAATTCATAATTTGACTCTAAAATACAGATAAGCAAGGTATTTAAGCAAACTACCATAAGTGCTAATGCACTTAAATTAAAAGCCTTTCCTATGATGTATGAAGGAATTCTCCTTTTAAAAGCAGTAACGTATTTATTTACAGACTTGCTATAGATATTTTCAATAATAAGAAAAAGGGTTGTAGTTTTAATTCCACCACCTGTTGAACCTGGTGATGCTCCAATAAACATTAAGATTATTAAAACAAATAATCCTCCATTAGTAAACTGGCCCACATTATAAGTACTGAATCCTGCAGTCCTTGCTGAAGTACTAAAAAAGAATGCTCCCAGCAGGCTGATCTTTTCAGTCATTTTTAATAATATTGTACCTGAAAGTAATAATATTATAGTTGTTATTATTACCACTTTAGTATGTAAAGTAAATTTTTTAAAATTTCTTTTCACAATAATGTCCTTAATTACAAGAAATCCTAATCCACCAGTAATTATTAAAAAAGCTGTCACTAGGTTTAATAAAATATCTTCTCGATAAGGAATCAGGTTTGTAAGCCCTCCTAAAATATCAAATCCAGAATTATTAAAAGCAGCTATAGAATGAAATATACTTATCCCAGCTGCATCAGCTATTGAATAATTCTTGCTAAATGAAATAAAGCTTAAAAGTGCACCAACAGTTTCAAATGAAATGGTCATTAAAAATATTGATTTAACAAGCTTTACCATACCTTTCATTGAATCAAGATTCATTGCTTCCTTAACCAATGTTCTTTCTTTAATTCCTACATGTCTGCCAGTTAAGATGATTATGCCTACACCAAAGGAAGTAATCCCCAGCCCTCCTATTTGAATAAGAATCGCAACAATTGTCCTTCCAAAAACATTAAATGTATCTGCTGTATCTACCACAATCAATCCTGTGACACATACTGCACTTGTAGATGTAAATAAAGCATCAATAAATGAAACATCAACACCTTCATTATGAGCTATTGGTAATGATAACAAGATGGCTCCAATAATAATTAACAACGCAAAACCTGCTGTAATAATTCTCCCTGGCTTTATTCTTTTTATAATCTGCATATCTCTTTTCTCCTAAGACAGACGTAATAAATATTTTAAATAGTATAATTCTCTAAGCTAATTATTAAATTTATTTTTTCTTATAAACACCCTATAAATTATTTTTATAATATTATATATTTGCATTTTATGGAATTCAACTAATTTATTTATACATTTATCCCTAAAATAATTTAAATTATTTATTATATCATTTACATATATCTTTCCATTGCTTCCATAACAGAACACTTGTTCTTACACGCAGAAAGATATATAATATATTTAACTGAAATTATAAAGTGGTGATATATATGGAATTAAGTGAAAAATTAAGAATACTAAGTGGTGCTGCTAAATACGATGTTTCTTGTTCCTCCTCTGGTTCAAATAGAGCGGCCAAAAAGGGAAGCCTTGGTTCTACTTCTTCATCAGGAATTTGTCATAGTTTTACTCCTGATGGCCGATGTATTTCATTATTAAAAATTCTGCTAACAAATTATTGCATATATGACTGTTCTTATTGTATAAATAGACAATCTAATGATATTGAGAGGGCTGCCTTTACTGTAGATGAGATAGTAACTCTTACTATGAACTTTTATAGGAGAAACTATATTGAGGGCTTATTTTTAAGTTCTTCCATAATAAAAGATGCTAATCACACAATGGAGATGCTGACCAATGTTGTAGAAAAACTTAGAAATGAATATCATTTTAGAGGATATATACATTTAAAAGCTATTCCTGGTGCAGGTGAAGACCTTATCAAACGAGCTGGTTTATATGCAGACAGAATGAGTGTAAATCTTGAACTTCCCTCAGCTAAGTCATTAAAATTATTGGCCCCTGAAAAAAATAAAGCTGATATTTTATTGCCGATGAAAAATATACGTAATGATATTATAGCTAATAAGGATGAAAGGAAAAGATTTAAGGGTTCACCTCTTTTTGTACCTGGTGGACAGTCTACCCAGCTAATTGTTGGCGCCACAAAAGAAAGTGATTTAAACATATTAACATTATCGGAAAATTTATATGATAGATTTGATTTGAAGAGGGTTTATTATTCTGCTTATATGCCTGTAAACACTGATAAAAATCTTCCAGAAATTAAAAATCCACCTACTCTGAGGGAGCACAGGCTTTATCAGGGAGATTGGCTTTTAAGAGTATATGGCTTTAAATCAAATGAGCTTTTAAATGATAAAAATCCTAATTTTGATATAAACTTTGATCCAAAGACATCTTATGCATTAAATAATCTTTCATTATTCCCAGTTGAAATTAATAAGGCCCCCTATGAAATGCT
>CAKVNP010000339.1 GCA_934777095.1 uncultured Clostridium sp.
TACTTACTTTAAAATCAATGGATGATGGACATAAAGTAAAAGCACTAATGGAAGATGATTCATTAAAGAGAGTTACGGTAATCGGAGCTGGCTTTATAGGCGTAGAGGTTGTAGAAGCAGCTAAAAGGAGAAATAAAGAGGTTACTTTAGTACAGCTGCAGGATAGAATATTAGCTGAAGTATTTGACAGCGAAGTTACTAATGTTTTAGAAGATGAAATAAGAAAACATAATGTTAACTTATTATTAGGCGAAACTGTGACAGAATTAGTAAAAACTAATCATGGATTATTAGTGAAGACTAATAAAAGAGAATTTGAAACTGATATTGTTATTGTAGCTACTGGTGTAAGACCAAATACAGCATTCTTAAATTTAGAAGAGATAGATACGCTGAAAAATGGAGCTATTATTGTAGATAATCATGGTAGAACATCAGTAGAAGATGTATATGCTGCTGGTGATTGTGCAACAATCAATAATATTATAACTAACAAGGTAAGCTATGTTCCATTGGCAACAGGAGCTAATAAATTAGGTAGAATAGTTGGTGAAAATTTAGCAGGACAGGATTCCGAATTCCAAGGGTCACTATCATCAAGCTGTATAAAGGTTATGAATATGGAGGCTGCTAGAACAGGTCTTTCTGAAAAAGAAATTATAGCTTTAGGATTTGACTATAAGACTAAATTTATTACAGATATGAATCAAACTAGCTATTATCCAGGACAGGATAAAATATATGTGAAGCTTATTTATGATGCGCATACAAAAGTTATTTTAGGCGGACAGGTTGCAGGATATAAGGATGCAGTACAAAGATGTAATGTCTTAGCAGCCTGCATTTTTGGAAAAATGACAACAGAGCAGCTAGGCATGCTTGATTTATGTTATGCACCACCATTTTCTAGAACATGGGATGTATTAAATGTAGCAGGAAATGTAGCTAAATAATAAAAAAATTAAAATGATGAATTATGAATTAATAATGATGAATGAAGGATGAAACATCCTGAGGAGTTTCTAATAAATATATTTATTTGAATTCCTCTTAGGAGGAATTCTTTCCTTCATGCATCATTCAGCACTCATAATTCATCATTTTTTTATGCTGAGTGTGTTTCCTGTTTCTTTGCTTTTGATAGTGATACTATGCTGTTAATAACTAAAATGATTGCTAAGGCAAATAGGATAATTGATATTACCCCCAATAAGATATTAGTTGTTTCACCAAATAAGTTTGTCATAATTAGTTTTCCTAAGGCTGTTAAACTTACGATAAACATAAATATCATTGGAATAACTGTCATAGCTGTTTTCTTCTTTGACTTTGCAAGCCATGCACTTATTGCAAGTAATGCAAGTGCTGCTAATAATTGATTTGAAGCACCAAACATTGGCCAGATTTTATCATAGCCATATCCTAGAAGTGCTACGGAAAGAGCTATGGTAACACCAGTTGCTACATACATATTACCAAAAATATTTTTAATTTTAGCAGGTGCATCATCAAACATTTCCTGGAAAAGATATCTGGCAATTCTAGTTGCAGTATCTAAGCTTGTTAATGCAAAAGCTGAGAAAGTAAGGGTAATAAATACTTTACCAATATCTAAAGGTAAACCGAATTTATTCATAAAGGTTGCGATTCCGTTAGCAAATATAGCAGCAGGTGTACCTTCAGAAGTAGCAGTATAGCTTACTGCAATAAGGGCAAGAACTGCAATGACACCCTCAATTAACATTGCACCATAACCAATTAAGCGGGCATCTTTTTCAGATCTAACCTGTTTTGCTGTTGTACCAGAAGCTACTAATGAGTGGAAGCCTGAAACAGCACCACAGGCAACTGTTACAAATAAAAATGGGAAAAGAGTCTGATTATTTACAGTAAATCCTTTAAATGCAGATAGTTCCATTGTTGGTGAAGCAAAGATTACGCCAAAGAAACCACCGATAACCATGGTATATAGTAGGAATGAACATAAGTAATCTCTAGGCTGTAATAAAATCCATACAGGAAGAATTGAAGCTAAAGCTATATAAATAATTAAGATAACATCCCATATAGTTTTAGATAGTTTTACTACTGGAAATACATAACCGATAAATATGCAGAAAAATAAACATGCTACACCAAGAATAGTTGCAACTGAAAGCTTTGCTGATTTTCTATAAACAAAATAACCAAAAATTATTGCTAAAACAATAAATAATAAAGAAGATGTACCAGCGCGGGCTCCAGTTATATTATCAGGTGTATCTGAAAGGTATTGAAATGTACTTGCACAAATATCGGTAAAGGCAGCAACTACTAGGATGATTGCAGCATAAGCAAAAATATTAAAAAGCATTTTTCCTTTCTGTCCAATATTTATTTTCATAATTTCACCAATGCTCTTACCATCATGTCTTAAAGAAGCAAATAAAGCTCCGAAATCATGCACCCCTCCAATAAAGATAGAACCTAAAATAATCCATAAATAAACAGGCAGCCAGCCAAATACTGAAGCTAAAATTGGACCTGTAATAGGACCAGCTCCTGCAATTGAAGAAAAGTGATGTCCAAGAACGACTTTTGCATCAGTAGGAACATAATCTATTCCATCCTGAAGTTTTTTAGCAGGAACTTCTCTACTAATATCAATGCCCCATTTAGTAGATAACCATTTGCCGTAAGTAACATAAGCAATCAAAAAAAGTGCAGCTGCAATTGCAAGTAGTAATAATGAATTCATATAAAATCCCCCTTTTTATATTGAATATTTTTATCTTAAGATGCAGGTAAATACATCTTACTAACTTTTTGACCAGGTTTATTACAGACCATGAAGTGACTGCTTAAATCTATTAATAATAACCGTACTTCAGAAAAGCCTTGAAAATACCACTTATATACACGATTATCCTTGAAATTTTTTATCTCATTAAGCTTTATTGAGGAAGATAAAGAATCTGTAGCTAGGATATAAGTGATATATGTGGATTTATGAAATTTATCAGGTTTAACTAATGCAGTGGTTAATTTAGGAAGTGTATTAATAATATTATTTAAATCATTTTCAGTAATATTAGGTAAATATTTAAGCAGGATATATTCATGCGAATCATAGCGGTCAATAATATCTTTTTGGCTGATAAAAGTACGCCCCAATGTAAATTTACTATAACCAAATAGATTATATGTTTCATTTAGTAAAAAATAATTTTCATTTAAACTAAAATCTGAATTATGA
The DNA here is from genome assembly GCA_934777095.1 of uncultured Clostridium sp. Lineage (GTDB taxonomy): Bacteria > Bacillota > Clostridia > Clostridiales > Clostridiaceae > Clostridium. The sequence goes on from CAKVNP010000339.1 coordinate 3,236, forward strand.
ATTTTTGAAATATAATTTAAATAATCTGTAAAAGTCATAAGAAACACCTCAAAAAAATATAAATTTAAATTTAAATGTAA
>CAKVNP010000340.1 GCA_934777095.1 uncultured Clostridium sp.
CGTGTTAAGAGATTCGAACTCCTGGCCCACGCCTTAGAAGGGCGTTGCTCTATCCAGCTGAGCTAAACACGCTTATCTCGCGACTACTTTACCTATTATATATATCATCTCGACAAAAGTCAACAAGAAATTTATTTTTTCTTTAAACTACTCTTCTTTAAATTCAAGAATATCCCCTGGCTGGCATTCTAGTACTTTACAAATTGCTTCTAAAGTAGAAAATCTTATAGCTTTTGCTTTATCATTTTTTAATATTGATAAATTTGCAGGAGTCACTCCAACTTTTTCCGATAATTCATTTAATGACATTTTTCTTTTTGCCATCATAACATCTAAATTAACTATTATAGGCATCTTTCCCCTCCTATATGGTATATTTATTTTCTTCTTTTAATTCTTCCGCTTCATTTTTTATATTCATCGCTTCTTCAAATACAAAGGCAATAACACTACATACAGCTCCTACAGCTAAGAATATAACTGTTTCTATTTTAATTGAAAATATTTTCCCTATAGCTAATAATTCTATCGTCCTATTATCAGTATAAATAAAACATGTAGCAATACCAAATACATATATTATGTATGAAACTGCTTTAAATCCATCAATATTATCCTTAATAAAAATCTCCTTATTAATAATATTTCTAATTACTTTCTTGATTTTTTTCACAGCTATAAAGAGCAATAAAAACACTCCTATGTATACTACCACTTCTATTATCTTTCTATCTATACTTCCAAATATTATTGCTATTAATGTAATAGATCCACTTATAATATTACACCCTATAAAAAATAGCAATATATTTATTATTAAATTTGCCCATTTACACTTTTCCATAAAACCACTCCCTTTTCATTGATTATATAATTATTTTTGTTACTTTTCAATATTATTTTATTGATAAACAATAAATAATCATTAAGAAATGAACTTTTACACTAATTTATCATATTGCTAAACCAGAACAATCTATTTTTATTTATTTATTACTTTATGATAAGATATTTATATATTTAAAATACAATAAGGAGAAAATAATGAAAAACAAATCATTAATTTACATTTTATTACTGACTATTTTTAGCTCTTTAGCTTTTAATATGGCTCATCCTGTTACGCCTAATCTTATTAAGACTTTAGAGCTGCCTTCTTTTATGTTCGGGTTGTTTTTTGCAACTATGTCTATTGGGAATTTTATCGGCTCACCCCTTTTTGGTACTTTATCTGATAATAAAGGAAGAATTAAATTCTTGATTTTAGGTGCTGTTGGATATGGTGTAAGTCAATTAGGCTTTGGCTATATTGCTAATCCATTAATAATTTTATTATTTAGATTTACTGGTGGATTCTTTGTAGTAAGTTATCTCACTACTTCTATGGCTTACATAACTGATTTAACTACTAAGGAAACTAGAATAAAATATGTTACATATTATTCTGCTGCTAATACTATTGGTACTGCTATTGGTTCTTTTTTAGGTGGAGTAATTGGCCGTAATAATTATAAGGTCACTTTCCTGGTACAGTTTATCTTCTGTATGATTCTAGCTCTTTTAGTTTATTTAATGCTGGCGGAAACTATTGTGCCTTCTAATAAGAAAATATCATTTTCTTTTAAAAAGAAAGGTGATACTCCAAAATTCTTTAATGCTAATTTAGTTGTTATCTTTGCAGTAGTTATCTTATTTTACTTTTCATCTACCAGCTATAATTCAACTATAAATTATTATATAGAAGATGTTTTAAATCTTTCATCAACTTTTATCGGTGGATTTATTGCAATCAGCGGTATTATAGGGTTTACTGTTAATCTACTGCTTACTCCTTTTTTAACTAAACATTTTAATGAAGTAAATGTATTTAAAGTTGTAACTCTGCTATTAAGTATTTCACTTGCATTAATGGTTACCTCTAAGAATATAATTTTCTTCTTATGCTTTGCTTTGTTATTTGCCTCTGTTGCCAGTATTCATATACCGCTGCAGCAGACTATAATTACTAAGCTCTCTCACGGTAATTATGGTTCCCTTATGGGCATAATGAATTCTTGCAAAGCCGTTGGCATGGTTTCTGGATCACTTTCAGCCGGCCTGATTTTTGATATATATAATAAGCTTCCTTTCCTAATTGGAGCTGTCATAGTTTTTATAGGTTTTATTATTTTATTATTTAAAAATATTCGTGAAGAATAAAATTATAGATAGAAAAGCAAAGTACCAAATATGATACTTTGCTTTTTATTATTTTTCTAGTTCATCATGGGTTGTAATAATTTTATTAACTACCCCATATTCCATAGCTTCACTAGCATTCATCCAATAGTTTCTATCTGTATCCTTTTCAACCTTTTCAATTGATTGTCCTGTTGCATTACTAATAATAGTATTAATTCTTTTACGTACTCTTAAGATTTCTTCTGCCTCTATTCCTATATCTGTTGCCTGACCATTAAATCCACCCATTGGCTGATGGATCATATACCTAGTATTAGGCAGTGAATATCTATTTTCTTTATCAGCTGCTAAATAAATTGTTATACCTGCACTTGCAACCCAGCCTGTTCCTATCATCAAAACTTCTGGCTTAACAAATTTTATCATATCATGAATTGTATCACCTGCTTCAACATGACCACCTTGGCTGTTAATAAATATCTTGATTGGTTCATCACTCATAGCTTCAAGAATTAATAACTGTGTACTTACTTTTTCAGCTAAAGCTTGATTTATTTCACCTGAAATAAAAATTGTTCTAGATTTTAATAATTTTTCAGTAATTATATTTGAAGTTTCTTTTTCCTTTTCTTCTTTTGGAGCTTCATTTACATCAAAAATCATCTTATTATCCTCCTATAATTAAAATACCCTTAAATATAAATCTAAATTTTAGACTTATATACTAATATTACCATATTAGTTATTTAAATTCATCTAATCATCTTTATACTTTCTGTAAACAAATAAGCATAAGCCAGACAACTAGGCTTATGCTTATTTTATTGTTTATTTACTTTTAATAACTATTTCATTATCTATCCCATCAACAACTACTGTTGAGCCATATTGTATATCTCCTGCTATTATCTTTCTTGCAAGTTTATTTTCTAAAGTATTTTGAATAAATCTCTTTAATGGCCTTGCACCATAAACTGGATCATATCCTTCTGTAGCTAAAATATGCTTAGCTGCTTCAGTCATTTCCAAAGTAATATTCTTATCTTTTAATCTATTTGCAACTTCCTTAATAAAGATATCAACAATCTTGACTACGCCAGTTTCTGATAATGGCTTAAACATGATTATATCA
>CAKVNP010000341.1 GCA_934777095.1 uncultured Clostridium sp.
GGGATAAAGAAAGAAGATGTCTTTATTGATACATTAGTATTACCAGTTTCGGCAGATGGAGAAAGTGCAAAAGAAACGCTTAAAGCATTAGAGCTAGTTAAAAAGAAATTAGGCTTAAAGACTCTTCTAGGGGTATCTAATATTTCTTTTGGTTTACCTAATAGAGAGTTAATTAATAAAAACTTTCTTGCTGAAGCATTAGTAAAGGGATTAGATCTGCCAATAATTAATCCTAATATAGCAGGTATGATGGAAACAATTGATGCCTATAAACTTTTAAATAATATAGACAAAAAGGGACAATGCTTTATAGATAAGTATGGCACAATAAAAAAAGCTGAAGCTATAGCTGAAGCTAAGGAAATTACATTACAGCAGTCTATTGAAAAAGGTCTTAAATCTGAGGCTGAAAAGATAACTAAAAGTCTATTAAAGGTAAAATCACCTATGGATATTGTAAATGAAGAAATTGTTCCAGCTTTAAATGAGGTAGGGGAGAAGTTTGAAAAAGGAATATTATTCTTGCCACAGCTTATTTCTTCAGCAGAAACTGTGCAAAGAGCTTTTAAAATTATTAAAGAAGAAATAATTAATGAAAGCAAAGGTGTAGATATAAATAAGGGTGAAATAATACTAGCCACTGTTGAAGGAGATATTCATGATATTGGAAAAAATATTGTAAAAGTTATACTTGAAAGCTATGGTTTTAAAGTTATTGATTTAGGCAAGGATGTTGCGGCAGAGAAAATTATTGAAGCAATAAATGAACATCGAGTTACTTTGATAGGTTTAAGTGCGTTAATGACTACTACTGTAGTTAATATGGAGAAAACTATTAAACTTATCAAAAGCAAAGGTATAGAAGTAAAAACAATTGTAGGTGGAGCAGTATTAACTGATGAATATGCAAGAAAGATAGGTGCAGACTTTTATGCTAAGGATGCAATGGAAACTGTAAAAATAGCAGAGAAGCATTTTCTTAGATAAAAAAATAGTAGGAAATTGATGGTTTTTGACATTAATTTTCTACTGTTTTTTATTTATTTTTAGATTAATTTATAAAAAGTGCAGATTTAGGTTACATAATGTTAAAATTTATCTTCAAATGTATTATAATGTATATTATAATAAAGATAGACTAATTGGAATATGTTGGGGGTATGAGAAGAATGTTTTAGTAATTGAAGATGCAATTAATGAAAAAAGTTTCTTAACAGAAATAATTGAAAAAAGTTTTTTAGATGTGAGAGTATATGCAGTACAAAATGAATTAGAGGTATTTAAAAGGTTAAAGGAAAAAAAGATTAGTCTGGTGTTTATTAGCACTAAATTGAAATCTGGACCAGGTATTTCATTAGGTCAGAAAATAAGGCGGATAAATGAGTTTAAGTTATTGCCGATTGTGTTTATCTCAGATGATATTATACATATAGTAGAGGCTTTTAAAAAAGTACATTGTTACGATTATTTAATTACTCCATATAGTGACGAGGAGATTAAGGGAATAGTACAAGTATTCTTGGATCATCATAGCAAATATTATCCTGAAAAGCCAAGTAGCTTTATTGAAATAAAGTCAGGATTTACTAGAAAAATTTATCATGATGAGATAAATTTTATTGAGTATAGAGAACGATGCTGCTATATTTATTTAGATAATGAGGTAATCTGCTGGAAAGGTAAATCACTACATAAGGTAATAGATTATATAAATAATACAGATATAATACAGACGCATAAATCCTTTGCTGTTAATATAAGAAAAATATATAAAATAGAAAAGATATCAGAAAAAGGATGGGAGATACACTTCGAAACATTATCAGAAAAAGCTTTATTAGGGTATAAATATAAGGGGAAAATAGTTGGGAGGAGAGAATAATGGGATTAATATTATCATTTATGGAAATATTAGGTATGGTATTTACTTATAATGTATTAACTAGAAATGATATACGTAAGAGCATTAACAAATCTATATTATTGACAATTTTTGCTACTATTATATATAAATTATTATTTGAAATTTTAAGTTTACCTTCATTGATAATTTTACTTATAGTATGTTTATTGATGGCATTTGTGATATGCACTATAGAAAAAAGAGAAATATATATAATTTTAGTTAGTTTATTAATTAGTGGAATGATTGTATCAATTAATGAATTAATTGCAGGCACTTTAATTCAATTATTTTTGGGGGATAAGTATATAGTTGAAAGTACAATAATTATAGGATTAATTATTACTACTAGTATAAATATTTTGTGGATTAAGAGAATTATTAATACAAAAAAAGTAGATTTTAATAAAATGCTTTCAAAATATAAGGCTTTAAATGTAATTATTTTTAATTTGTTTATTTATTGTTTAATTGCAAGAATTTTTTTAACTAGTGGTGAAGATATTAAGGCTAATACTATAATGAATATAACAATATTAGGGGTAGCTTTATTAGTTAGTAATACATATATTTATTTATATTTATTTAAAACATTAAATCAAATGAAAAAAACAGAAATAAAAAAATCCTTTGATCCTTTAATTAGTGAACTTATGTTAAAGTTAAAAAGTAATGAAAATGACTATAATAAGCATTTGAAAGAAATATATAATATAGCAAATTCGGAAGAAGATAAAGAAATAGCTAATGAAAAAGTAAAAGTATATATAAAAAATGTAGCAGTAGATGATAAGAATTTTGTAAAATTGCTAGAAATAAAAAATACGATAATAAAAGCTGTATTATATAATAAAATGCAGAGAGCGCAAAAATTAGGTATAAGCTATGAATATACAGTAGAAAGTGATTTCAGATATATTCCAGTTGATGATTCGGAATTAACAGTAATTTTAAGTAATGTGATAAATAATGCTATAGAGGCTACAAGTTTAATTAAGAAAAAAGAAATGAAAATTAATATTTATGAAAATGATAGAAAATATATTATTGAAATAGCTAACAGAATTGAAGGCGTAAAAAATAAGGATTTAAAACAGATGTTTAAATATGGTTATAGTACTAAAGGTGAAGGCCGTGGGTACGGACTTTATAATGTGAAAAATATCGTAGATAAAAATAGAGGGAGAATATCAACCAATATAAAAAATGATATATTCACCATGGAAATAAAATTTAATAAACAGGTATAGAATTATAGCCATTATCATTTGATAATGGCTATAGCTTTTATTTTTCTTCTAATAATTCTTCAGGTTCTCCGAACATTAAGAAACATGTTGGATATTTAGCAAAAGTTGTGAAGAATAAAGCAAATGCAGAAAGC
>CAKVNP010000342.1 GCA_934777095.1 uncultured Clostridium sp.
AAATTAAACTAATTTAGTGCCAATCTCCACTGAATTTCCATTAATGTATTGTTCTACAGTTAATGGCTTTCCGTTAGGGAATTGTACTTTAATTACATTTAATACACCTTTACCACAGCTCACCTTCATACCACTTTTATCTGCTGATAAAATCGTACCTGGTTCTTTGCTGCTTTCTTCATTTAACACAGTGCTGGCATAAATCTTCATAGTTCCTTCATTATACTTAGTATGTGCTATTGGCCATGGATTCAATCCTCTGATTAAATTATGTATTTCTTCAGCTGATTTTGACCAATCTATCTTTGCAATTTCTTTATTAAGCATTTTTGCATAACATGTTTCACCTTCCTGCTTAATAGGTGTAATTGTCTTATTAACCATTCCCTCGATAGTTCTACTTAATAAGTCTGCTCCTCTTACCATTAATATATCATGAAGCTCACCAGCAGTCATATTTTCATCAATTTCTACTTCATCCTTTAATAACATATCTCCTGTATCTAAGCCAACATCCATTAACATTGTAGTGTTTCCAGATTTCTTTTCTCCATTTACAACTACCCAGTTAAGAGGTGCTGCTCCTCTATACATTGGAAGAAGTGAAGCATGCAGATTAATACATCCATATTTAGGTATATCTAAAACCTCTTTAGTTAATATTTGTCCGAAAGCCACTACGATAATAAAATCTGGCTTTAATTCTTTTAAATACTCTACTGCTTCCCTGTCTGTTTTTAATTTTTCAGGCTGCATTACTTTTATATTGTTTTCTACAGCAACTTCCTTTACTGGTGAAAAGGCTAATTTCTTTCCTCTCCCCTTTGGTCTGTCTGGCTGAGTAAATACAGCTAAAACCTCATGTTCCTCTATTAATCTTTTTAGGGATGGCACTGCAAAATCAGGCGTTCCCATAAAAACTATTCTCATATATTCACCTTCCTATTTTACATGGTCTATATAAAGAATTCCGTCTAAGTGATCATTTTCATGTAGAATTGCTCTTGCAAGCAGTTCTTCACCTTCTAAGATAAATTCTTCACCTTTTTCATTTATAGCTTTAACCTTAACGTAGTTAGGTCTTTCTACTTCATGTGATTCACCTGGCACGCTTAAGCAGCCTTCGTCTCCACATTGGCTTCCTGATGTTTCTAATATTTCTGGATTGATAAATACCATTAATCCATTTTCATCACCAATATCTACAAGGAACATTCTTTTTAATATCCCTACCTGTGGTGCTGCTATACCTACACCATCAGCTTTATACATTGTATCTGCCATATCTTGAAGGATAGTTAATTCTCTTTTTCCTATAGAAGTAACTTCTTTACATTTCTTTCTTAAAACTTCATCACCATTAACTCTTATATTTCTAATTGCCATTTCTCTTCCTCCTAAATCAAATTGTTTGGATTAATATCAATACTTACCCGTATATCATTATATACGTTATTTTCTTTCTCATAAAGTATATCCTTAATACTTTTTGCAAAAGATAAAGAAAATTCGCCTTTTATTAAGATCTGCCACCTAAAATTCTCCTTAATTTTGGAAATTATACATGGAATAGGCCCTAATATTTCCACTCCATCTTCATCTTTGACAGCATTTTCAATTTTACCTGCAAGTATTTTCATATATTGTTTTAATAAATCTTCATTTTTACCTTGGGCATTTATTAAAAGAAGCTTACCAAATGGAGGATACCCCATTTTTGCTCTAATAGTAAATTCCTCATCATAAAACCCTTCATAATCATAATGTGATGCATATTGCAGACTATAATGTTCAGGTGTATAAGTCTGTACAATTACATTTCCCTCTTTAGAACCTCTGCCTGCTCTTCCTGCTACCTGCGTAATAATTTGAAAACTTTTTTCTGCTGAACGATAATCTGGAATATTAATAGACATATCTGCCGCTATTACACCTACTAAAGTTACATTAGGAAAATCTAATCCCTTTGAAATCATCTGCGTTCCTATTAATATATCCGCTTCTCCATCTTTAAAGCTGCGATATATTTTCTCATGGGAATCTTTCGTCCTAGTAGTATCAACATCCATCCTTAACACTCTAGCATTTTTAAAGTACTTTTTAACTTCTTCTTCTACCCTTTCAGTACCTGCTCCAAAAAATTTAACATACCTGCTGTCACATTTAGGACATTTATTTGGTTCTCTTTTAGTTTTACCACAATAATGACATACTAAAAAGCCATTTTTATGATATGTCATAGAAATGTCACAATCTTCACATTTAAATACATATCCACAGCTTCTACAAGATACAAAACTTGAAAAGCCTCTTCTATTTAGAAATAATATGATCTGCTCTCTTTTCTCAATCTTTTCTTTGATAGAAAAATAAAGTTTGCGGCTAAAAAGTGATTTATTTCCGTTTCTTAGCTCTTCTCTCATATCTACAAGCTCCATCTGTGGCATCTTGCTACCATCAATACGGTTATTTAGCTCTACCAATTCTATTTCACCTGTTAAAGCCCTATAATATGATTCAATAGTAGGAGTAGCTGACCCTAAAACAACCTTGCATTTTTTCTTCCTGCTTAAATATTCAGCTACCTCTTTAGTTTGATATTTTGGATTCTGTTCAGATTTATATGTATTTTCATGCTCTTCATCAATAATTATCAGTCCTAAATCCTTTGCCGGCAGAAATATAGCACTTCTGGCTCCTACGATAAGTTTTGCTTTTCCTTCTTTAACTCTGAACCACTCATCAAACCTTTCACCATCTGATAGTTTGCTATGAAATAATGCTACTTCACTGCCAAACCTTCCTTTAAATCTTTCAATCATCTGTGGAGTTAATGATATTTCAGGCACTAGTACAATTGCTGATTTTCCTTCACTAAGTGTTTTTTCAACAAGCCTCATATAAATTTCTGTTTTACCTGAACCTGTGACACCCTTTAATAAAAATATATCCTGCTCAGAATTTTCTATTTCATTTAAGGCATTTCTTTGTTCCTCTGTTAGTATCTTTTCCTTATCTTCTTTATATGTTCGCTTATTATAGCGGAAAATTACTTCCTCTTCAATTTTCAGCAGACCTTCCTGGATTAATTTATTTAATTTATATTGTGAAATATTATAATTTTTAATCAATTCACTTTTATTATATTTTCCTGAATTATTTTTAATAAATTCAATTATTTCTAGATAACCAGCAGAATTTTTCAAATTCTCTAAATTATCATTTACAAAGACAACAACACTTTTGCTCTTATTTTTTGCCCCTTTCATTATGCCAGCTGGAATAA
>CAKVNP010000343.1 GCA_934777095.1 uncultured Clostridium sp.
TTTCTATTAGTTATAATATCTCTTAAAAGACCTCCCCCAACTCCTGTTATGCTTGCCACAAATAAAAATAATAGGAAATTATAATTTTTATCGATTGCCTTCATTCCTGCTGACACAAAAAAAGCTGCTAAACCTAAAGCATCTGCAAAATTGAAAAATCCCTTATATTTTATGTTTCCTTTTAAAATTATTGCAATTGTGGCTCCTACAAAAATATATGGTATTGTCTTATAATCTTGAAAAAATACTGGTATTGATACATCAGTAACAATATCTCTTATTACTCCTCCACCCATAGCTGTAACCGTAGCTAAAATATAAATTCCAAATAAATCGAATTCTTCTTCAATAGCTACATTTGCTCCCGAAATAGCAAAAGCTAATACTCCTACATACTCCAAAATGGCAATGTAATTCATTATTTAAACTCCCCCTAAATAAAAAAATACAAAGAACAAAGGAAAACTAAAATTTTAATTCGCCTCTGTCTTTGTACCTGAAAGATTCTCTTTATTTAAAAGGTTGCTTCGTCGGTGCTATTTAGACTCTCCAGAGTTTTTCTCCAAATATGGTCCTTTTGCCTGAGAGTTTATTGCGTTTTCCCCTTCGGCCCTGAATTTAATCAGTGTCTCCCAAATCCTTCACAGAAAAATTCATTTATTTTCTTTTATTCTCATTAACAACCAGCATATTATAACCTTTTTTATTGTATGAATCAATATTAATTATTCTAAATAATTATTCCGAAATTCATTTATTTTATGCATATTAAACACCATATTATGTATATTTAATTTATTTTTTGTATATTTTATATTTTTATGCAAAAATACTTGCATATTTATTCATATAGCTATATAATCATTTTATAACATTTGGAAAATTAAGGATTAAATTTCTTATATCTATATATTTTAAGGGGGCTATTAATATGAAAAAATATAATAAAGTTGTTTTAGCTTATTCTGGAGGACTAGATACATCAATAATTATTTCCTGGCTAAAGGAAACTTATGGTTGTGAAGTTATTGCTGTAGTAGGAAATGTAGGCCAAAAGGATGAACTTGAAGGATTAGAAGAAAAGGCATTAAACTCTGGTGCATCAAAAATATATATTGAAGATCTTACAAAAGAATTTGTTGAAGGTTATATTTTCCCTACTATACAAGCTGGGGCAGTTTATGAAGGAAAATATCTTCTAGGTACCTCTTTTGCACGTCCTATCATCGGAAAAAGACTAGTTGAAATTGCAATTAAAGAAGGTGCTGATGCCATCTGTCATGGATGTACAGGTAAAGGTAATGACCAAGTACGTTTTGAAATGGCTGTAAAACATTTTGCACCTGAGATGGATATTATCGCACCTTGGAGAATCTGGGATATTAAATCAAGGGAAGAAGAAATCAAATACGCTGAAGACAGAAAAATCCCACTAAAGATTACTTATGAAACTAATTATAGTAAGGATAAAAATCTTTGGCATTTAAGCCATGAAGGCCTTGACCTTGAGTATCCTGAAAATGAACCTAACTATGAAAAGATCTTAGAACTTTCAAACACTTTAGAAAATGCACCTGACAAAGCTGAATACATTACATTAACTTTTGAAAAAGGAATTGCAACTAAATTAAATGGAGAAAGCCTTGATGGTGTTTCAATGATAGAAAAACTAAATGAAATAGGCGGTAAACATGCCATCGGTATTATTGATATGGTTGAAAACCGCTTAGTAGGTATGAAATCAAGAGGTGTCTATGAAACACCTGGCGGAACTATCCTTTATAAAGCTCATAAAGATTTAGAAGAAATCTGCTTAGATAAAGAAACTTCCCACTATAAAGAAACTGTGGCTTTAAAATTTGCTGATTTAGTATATAACGGCTTATGGTTTACTCCTCTTCGTGAAGCACTATCTGCTTTTGTAGCTAAGACACAAGAAACTGTCACTGGTGAAATTAAATTAAAATTATATAAAGGAAATATAGTTAATGCTGGTATGACTTCTCCTTACTCTTTATATAGCGAAGAATATGCTACCTTTGGTGAAGATGGTGTATACAACCAAAAAGATTCAGCAGGATTTATAAATCTTTTCGGTTTGCCAACTGTAGTAAATGCAAAGATGAATCAATCACTTAAGAAGCAGGATAAATAATTATGAAGTTATGGGGTGGACGTTTTAAATCAGGCGTTAATGAGTTAGTTAATACCTTTAACGCCTCAATTTCAATAGATTCTCGTATGTATAAGGAAGATATTTTAGGAAGCCTTGCCCATGTAAAAATGCTTGGCAGGCAGGGAATTATACCAGAAAAAGATAGTGAAAAAATAATTGATGGCTTATCAGAAATATTAAAAAGAATGGAAAATGGAGTTATTGATATTGATCCTTCAGCAGAAGATATCCATAGCTTCATTGAAAGTACTCTAACCTACTATATTGGTGATGAAGGCAAAAAACTGCATACTGGCAGAAGCCGTAATGACCAAGTTGCCTTAGATACTAAACTTTATGTAAAAAAATATCTGCTTAAAATAGCTGATGAAATCTTAAATCTACAGACAGTTATTTTAGATAAAGCAAATAATAATATAGATACCATAATGCCTGGCTACACACATATGCAGAAGGCTCAGCCTATTACCTTTGCACATCATATCCTAGCATATGGAGAAATGCTAAAAAGAGATTATGGCAGACTTTTAGACTGTTATGAGCGAATGGATGAAATGCCTTTAGGAAGTGGTGCCTTAGCTACTTCAACTTATCCTATAGATAGAGATTTCGTCTCTAATGAATTAGGATTTAGACAGCCTACCTTAAACAGCATAGATTCTGTTTCTGATAGGGATTATGCCATTGAAGCTTTATCTGCACTTTCACTGATCATGATGCATCTATCAAGATTTTCTGAAGAAATAATTCTTTGGTGTACTGGTGAATTTAATTTTGTAGAACTAGATGACAGCTATAGTACTGGCAGTAGCATTATGCCGCAAAAGAAAAACCCTGATGTTGCAGAACTTGTACGTGGGAAAACTGGCCGTGTTTATGGCGACCTGATGACTCTGCTTACTGTAATGAAAGGAATTCCTTTAGCATATAACAAAGATATGCAGGAAGATAAAGAATCTCTTTTTGATGGACTTGATACTGTTCTTCTTTCAATCCAGACTTTTACTGGCATGCTTCATACCATGAAAGTAAAAAAAGCTGTAATGAAAAAAGCTACTGCTGGTGGATTTACTAATGCCACTGATGTTGCAGATTATCTAGTGAAA
>CAKVNP010000344.1 GCA_934777095.1 uncultured Clostridium sp.
AATATTTGGCGTGGTATATTGAGCGTTAAGAAAGCGAATTGTCTGAGCGATAGCGAGTTTTTCGCTTTTAGCTAAATATACCTAAGCCAGTAATATAAATTCTTAGTGAAATGAATCGGATTTCGGAGCTAACTACACCCTCTCAATTTTAAGCATGTTAGTTCCGCCTGAGTGGGTTGTAGGCAGACCAGCTGCAATAATTATATTATCACCATTGGTATTTCTACTCCCATATCTCCTCTGGCAACCATTATTCCATCAGCAACATTAATTATTTCATCAATATTATTGACTCCTTCCTGGCTTTCAATTTTTGCAATAATTTGAATGTGTTCTCCATTATTTTCTTTTAAGATAGACCTGACTTCTTCTATATCTGATGCTTTTCGAATAAAGGAAGCAGCAATAAAGTCAACATCCATTGAGCAGCCAAAGATTAAGTCATCTTTATCTTTTTCAGTTATTGATGGTAGGTTAATTGAAACATTAGGTACATTTACACCTTTATGATTTTTTATTTCACCACCAGCAATTACTTTGCAGATAATAGATTTATCCTTAATGTCAGTAATTTCAAATTTTAAAAGACCATCATCAACAAGAATTGATCCACCAATAGTTACGTCATTATATAAATTATCATATGTTATAGAACATTCATTTTCATTTCCTAATATCTCTCTGCAGCAATGAAAGGTAAAAGGCTGCCCATCTTTAAGCTTTACGCCATCATTAATAAAGTTATGAGTTCTTATTTTGGGACCTTTAATATCCAGCATTATTGCTGTAGGAGTATTTAATTCTTTACGTAATTTATTTATCAATTTTATTTTATCCTTGTGTGTTTCTTGAGTTCCATGAGAAAAATTTAACCTTGCTACGTTCATACCAGCTTTAATTAATTTAGTAAGTATTTCTTCACTGTCGCTTGCAGGACCAATAGTAAAAATCATTTTAGTCTTTTGCATAAAAACACCTCACTTTAATTAAAATAAAAAATAATAACATTAATTTCGTATTGGCAATGTATGTGATATACTTATGTGTATATACTAATTCTAGCATATTTTAACAGAAGGGATGAAAATATATGAAAGTTTTAAACAATTTAGAGCCTAAAGAAGTATTTGGATATTTTGAAGCAATATCAGATATTCCAAGAGGATCAGGAAATGAAAAAGCTATAAGTGATTACTTATTAAATTTTGGTAAAAGTCTTGGTCTTGAAACAATTCAAGATGAAGCTATGAATATAATAATTAAAAAGCCGGCTACTGCAGGATATGAAAATTCTCCTATAGTAATTATTCAAGGGCATATGGATATGGTATGCGAAAAGAACAAAGGTACAGAGCATGATTTTGAAAAAGATCCATTAAAATTAAGAATAGTAGATGATTATGTTTATGCTACTGATACTACATTAGGAGCAGATAACGGAATTGCAGTGGCATATGCTATGGCTTTATTAGCATCTAAAGATATTCCACATCCAGCATTAGAAGTATTATTAACTACTGATGAAGAAACAGGTATGTCAGGGGCTATGGCTGTATCTCCAGAACATATTCAAGGTAAGGTCTTAATAAATCTTGATAATGAAGAAGAAGGATATCTTTTAGTAAGCTGCGCTGGTGGAATTAGAACAAAAGGCAAATATAAAATAAATTGGAATGAAACAGCTAACGAGGAAATGGTTAAAATAAAGATTACTGGCCTAAAGGGTGGACACTCAGGAATGGATATAATTAAAGAAAGAGGAAATTCTAATAAAATATTAGGCAGAATCTTAAAAGATTTAATTTCAAAAGTTAAATATGAAATAGTATCTATAAATGGTGGTTCAAAGAATAATGCTATTCCTAGAGAAGCAGAGGCAGTATTAGCAGTAGCCTCAAATGAAGCAGCTAAGGTTAAGGAAATAGTTGAAAGCTTTGGTGCTCTTATTTGTAATGAATTAAAAGCTCAAGATGAAGGATTAACTATTTCAGTTGAAACTGCTGAGGAAAAAGCTTCTAAGAAATTTGATGAAGCTACAACTAAGAAAGTAGTAGATTTATTATATCTTTATCCATCAGGAATAAATTCAAGAAGTACTGAAATTGAAGGTTTAGTTGAAAGTTCAACAAATTTAGGTGTTGTTACTACAGCAGGAGAATATGTTGAATTTGATTCAGCAGTAAGAAGCTCTGTTCCTTCATTAAAGGATGAAATTGTTTTAAGAACTAAAACATTACTTGATCTTATTGGTGGAGAACTTGAAACTACTTCAGCTTATCCAGCATGGGAATATAATGCTCATTCTAAGATAAGAGAAATATGCCAGGAAGTTCATCAAAATATGTATGGTAAAGAAGCAGAAATTGTAGCAATACATGCAGGTGTTGAATGTGGATTGTTTAATGAAAAATTAGGCAACCTTGATATGATAAGTTTTGGACCAAATCTTTATGATGTACACACTCCAAATGAGCATATGAGCATTTCTTCAGTTAAAAATTGTTATGAATACTTAAAAGAAATACTTAAAGCAATTAAATAATTTAAAGGCCCCGAAAGGGGCTTTTTTTAATGATAAATTATGAATTACGAATGATGAATTGCGGTTGAAACTCCAAAGGAGTTTCTTTTTAATAAAATTAAATTAAATAAACTCCTGTGGAGTTTAATCATTAATTCATCATTCATAATTCGTAATTCAGAATTAAACTAAACATAATTTTTAAGTTGTAAGTATATCGTAAAATACTCTTGAATATATATAAGTATAAGAATATATATAGTGGGGAGTGGATAAGAATGAGGTATACTAAATATAACTATAAAAAAGGTAATAATGATATAGGGAAGATTATTTTAAAAATAGTACTTACTATTGGAGGAGCTTGGTTATGTGGATTGCTTATTGCAACAGCTGTATGGAAGTTCCTTCCGCAGAATAATAATGCTATCAGTTCAGATAATAATGTGACAGCTAATGACCAGCAGCAAGCTGCACAAGCAAGCAGCAATAATATTGAGCAAAATAATTCACAGGCAGCAGTATCCAACATTTCTTATGTTTCAGTCCAATGTGGATATTTTTCTAGCGAGGAAAATGCAAAGCAGATGTTAAGTAAAATAAGCAGCAATTATGGTGGATTTATTTATAATGAAAATGGAATGTTTAGAGTATTATGTGGAGTGTATAGTGAAGATAAAGGTAATGGCGTGTTAACTGAGCTTCAAAGCCAGAGCATTGAATGTGCAAAAACAACATATACCTTAAATGTTAATGATCC
>CAKVNP010000345.1 GCA_934777095.1 uncultured Clostridium sp.
TCACCTCAAAAATACATATTTAATGATTCTTAATATATTATTATCGGTTTAAAGTTATTAATATTTAGCCTTATTTTCTCCTTACCTTAAAATATCATTATAAAGCTATAATATAAAATTAGCAGCAGATTATTTTAATCTGCTGCTATATCATATTATTTTACACCAATACATTCATTCTTTTTTTCTTTTTCTTTTTGCTTCTCTAATTCTCTTTCATGTTTCTTTTCCATATTTTCAGCCCATAATGGTTCTGCTCTCTTAGCCCAAGTTTGTCCATATGATATTGTCTTCTTACATAAATCATCAACATTTTCAGGATTAATAAATTCTGTAGATTTAGCTCCTGCAGCTTTAACCATTTCAGCAATCTTAGGCGCATTATCTAATATAGGACAAGGTCTAAATTGATTATCATTAAATGGTTGATTCTTTTGATATTGTAAAAACAAAGGTTGTCCTAACGCATCTATTAATGGAACATCCTTAATATTTGCTCCTGAATAGTGACAGAATACACATGGTTCAACATCTCCATTAGCATTAATATGGCAGTATCTTCTTCCTCCTGCTATACATCCACCAACGTATTCAGCATCATGCCAGAAGTCCATATTAAATATTGGCTTAGTGCTTCTCCATCCTCTAATAGTTCTATATAATTTTTCTCTTTGATCTGGATTAGCCATTAATGATGTGTCTGTTCCACAGCCAATAGGCATAAAAGTAAAGTACCAAGAGAAGTAAGCTCCTTTAGCTATCATTAAATCGATAAATTCATCTGAAAGAACTGCATCACAGTTAGCTGTTGTAAAGCATGTTGAGAATCCAAATGGAATCCTATTAGATTTCATCAAATCCATAGCTCTCATAATATCATCCCATGAGCCATCTCCTCTTCTTCCATCAGTAGCATCACCAAAGCCTTCAACACTAATTGTTGGTACTATGTTTCCTACTTGACATAAATCATCACAGAATTTTTGATCTATTAATGTACCATTTGTGAAGATCATAAATACACAATCATTATGTTTTTTAGCTAGCTTTAATATATCATTTTTTCTAACTAATGGTTCTCCACCAGTCATAATATAGAAGTATATTCCCAATTCTTTACCATCTGTAAATAACTTATCTAATTGATCGTAACTTAAATTAAGTGCTTTATTATAATCTGCTGCCCAGCATCCTACACATTTCTTATTACAAGCTGTAGTTGGGTCTACTAAAATTGTAAATGGTATTTCATGTCCATATTTCTCTTTATTTTTTTGTATTTCTGACCATCCTCTGATAGCAGCATTTAATAAAAAGTTAGAAAATACATTTTCTAAGATCTTTGGATGTACTTCAGTAGTAAGTCTTGTCATTAATTGTACCCAGTTATTATCTGGTTCTTCTAAGTATTCATCAATCATGTCATATACTGGTGCGTACAGTCCTTCACTATCAAATTTTCTAACCCAAGAAACAATGTTCTTTAAATTCTTTTCTGGATTATTTCTTAAATAACCTAATCCTTGCTTCACAGCAAATTTTTCTACCATATACTTTGCATTTAACATATATTCTCCTCCTTTAAATAACAGCAAAATAAGTTAAGATTGTTTTTACACCCATGACTATAAGTATTGATCCTCCAATAATATTAATTTGAAGCCTAAACTTATCTCCCATCCTATATCCTATCCATATACCTAAAATCACTAATATACATGTAATAACAAACAAGATTATCACACTATAGAACAGAGCAGTTTGCAGCAATGCAAGACCTATTCCTAGGACAAAAGTATCTATCCCAATAGCCAGAGCCAACATACTTATTTTTTTATAACTAATATACTCTTCCCTTTTTTCATCCATTTCGGTAACCTTTGTAGAATTTTTGATGGTTTTTATTCCCAGATAGAATAAAATCAATGCTGAAAACCACTGATTAATTCTAATCATTGAGTTACTATCAATATTTAGCATTGGTATCCTGCCAATTTCCATGCCAGCTGTAAGCATTAATGACTGAATCATTGAAAATACTATGCCGATTCCTAACACTTTAAGCTTCTCTAGCTTACTTTGTGTTGCTCCTCTACAAATAGCAACTGTAAATGCATCAAGTGATATTCCAATGGCTACTATAATAACTTCCCAAACCTTCATGCAAGCTTCTCTCTCTCCCCTTTCTATATGAAAATTTTACCATTTCGCTTTTTTAATTGGAATATTCACTTTCATCACTTTGTTTATTTTAAATAAACAAAAAGACGACTTTGTAGTCGTCTTAAATTCTTTTTATATATTTTGTATTTTAAAATAATTCCTTTGCTATCTCTTCTATAGATGAAGAAACTATTATCTTATAATCATCCACAAGTTCTTTTGAAGATATCTTAATCCCTGATTCTATCCACCTAATTATTATAAATGTTAAACCCTTGGCATAATATTCTGCAACATTTGTTTGTGAAAAGACCTCATTTTTTATTACTTTATTTTTACCATGTAACTCAAAGAATCGTGTAAACATTTTAACCAAATTAATATATATCATATCTTCAAATGCATTTTGGCCTTTAATTTTGATTGCCCTTATGTAAAATTCTTTATTTTTTTCTATTCTCGTAAAAACAAAATTAACTGCCTCAATAGTCATGTTATTTTCTATAAGCAGCTCACTACCTTCAAATATATCCTTATAACAAATAACTTCAAGCATTTCATATTTATCTGCATAATGATTATAGAACGTTGGTCTAATAAGCCCCGCCCCATCAGTAATCATTTTTATAGTTATTTTTTCAAAAGGATATTTAAGAATTAGAGCCTTAAAGCTTTCTTCTAATTCTGTTGTTACATCTTTTTTTCTATTTTTCATCAGCTCACCTACAAATTAATAACTATCATTCATTTCAATATTATACCATATTTTCTTTTTAATGTGTGAACACTTTACATTTTATTTATATATACTAATCCATAATTTAAAAAATAAGCATATAAACTTCTCCTAAAATTTATATGCTTAACTTTTTATTATTTATTGTACACTAAAATGTTTCATCTGAATCTTCCTGGCTGAATATCTGTAATTTGTCAATTTCTAACTGATCGCATGCTTCATCTAAACTGCAGCCATTTTCATCAATATACTTTGCAACATATGAGCCTAAATCCATTTGTGAATAATTATTTTCCATAATTTCTCCTCCTAAAAAAATATATTTTTAATAATATTATTCACTATTTTTATAATTTTACTCCTAATATAA
>CAKVNP010000346.1 GCA_934777095.1 uncultured Clostridium sp.
GCGATAATAAATCCAATTGTACCAACTATAAATACAAGCTTAAAATCCGCCCAGCTTGCATTTCTAAATCCACCTGAAATCCAGAATCCTATCATTTGTGACTGATTAGATAAAAGTCCTATTACGGTAGTTAATGAGATAAAAAATGTACTCATAGCTGTTCCTGCTAAAAGTATTTTAGCAATTGAATTATTATTAGCTTTCTTTGAAATAAACATTAATACAATAACGCCAGTTATTACTGCTCCAATTAAAGAAGCTATCATAACACTTTTTGTATTAATGGCAATTCCTAAAGCATAAAATATTGCTATTACCAAAGTTGCTCCTTGGCTTATTCCTAATATGGATGGTTCCGCTATAGGGTTTCTAGTAACCCCTTGAATCATTGCGCCTGTTACTCCTAGTATCCCTCCTGTAAATAATACAGCAAGAGCTCTTGGAATACGTACATCTCTAACCAGCATTAACTCCAATTCTTCACTATAATTAAAAATACTGTTAAAAATGTCCGTAAATGTAATATGGACGGATCCTAACCTTACGGCTAGAACCAGTCCTCCTACTAAAAGTAACAAACTACAAATTACAAATATTGCTGTACGTTTACTACTTTGTTTCATTTAACATTTCACCTATTTCATCTACTAATAAATCTCTTCCAATTGAGCTATATCCTTGGTTAAAGTATGGTGATGAATCAAGTACTACTACATGACCTGCTTTAACTGCTGGTAAGCTGTTCCAGATAGCATTGTTTTCAAGTTCAGCTAAATCTGCTTCTGTTGCTATTAAGAAGATATAATCAGCCTCTATTGCTGCTAATCCTTCATAAGTAACTACTGGCAGGCTGATATCAGTTTGTTCTGGCATTCCTGCTGGTTTAGCTAATCCCATATCGTTGTATAATACATCACCAAATCCTGCACCATCAAAGATAAAGAATTGTCCACCACTTGCTAAGAATGAAAGATAAGTAGTATCTTCACCGTACTCAGCCTTGATTTTATCTCCTGCTTCTGTTGCTTTAGCTTCATAATCTGCAAGCCATTTTTCAGCAGCTTCTTCCTTACCAAAAACTTTAGCAAATGCTTTAACATCATCTTTCCAGTTTAAAGCTTCTAATTGAATCATTACGGTTGGCGCAATTTCACTTAATTGATCATACATTTTTTCTTGTACTGTTGAAATAACGATTAAATCTGGGTTTAAGTTCATTACAGCTTCAACATCCATAGTATCCTGCATGCTGTATCCTAAAATTTCAGCTCCTTTTAAAGTATCTTCTAAGTAAGATGGGAATTTTGTATAGTCATAAGCATCACTATTAGCTGTCCCTACAACGTCATATCCTAAAATTGATAAGATATCACTATTTCCACTTAAATCAACTATTCTTTGTGGATCTGCTGGAATTTCAACTTCCCCTCTTACATCTGTAACTGTTACAGTTTTTTCAGCTGCACTATTGTCTGCCGTAGAATTGTTTGCTCCGCATCCCATAAGCATTACAGCTGTTACACATGATAGTGCGATTGTTTTTAATAAATTTCTCTTCATAACGTACCTCCATTGTTTTTTCTTAAAAGCTTTTCTCTTGCTTTTGTACTATGTGCTAATTGTATTTGATATTCATTCTCAATACAATATCTACACCTAATTTAATAATTTTATCATCTAAATTAATAATTTATTTTCTTCCTTTTTAATAATATTTTAACCAAAATAGTATAAATAATTTAAACTATCTCTTTACTATTTACTACAGATGAATTTATAATAATGTATATTTTTTAAAAACGAGAGGATTATTATGATTTCTAAAACTACTAAGGATTTTCAAAACCAAGTTTTAAATAAAATTACCTTTACAGCTTATCCGACCAAGAACTATACCATTTATAGGAATGAAGCTCGCCCTGAACTTGGATATTTTATAAAATATAGCCGCGAAGGATATTATGATTTTGGAATAGGTGATTATACAATTCCTGATGATTTTTCACTTTCTTTTGAGCATCAAGAAGATTTAATGCGCTTTGGAACTGTCTATTCTGGAGAAACAAATTTTATTATCGAAGATAGTCCTATATCTTCTTTTAGTCCTTCTTCCTTTTTCGTTGCGGAACGGGGGCTCAAAGGACAACAGACCTGGAAAAAAGGCCAGCATTTCCACGGAGCTGAAATTACTATATATAAAAAATATTTTACTGAAATTATCAAGCCTAACTTTCCTGATTCAATAGATTTTGATAATTTTATAGCTAACTATACTTATCATTATCTTCCTTTAGAAATAGCTGCTATCGTACTAAATTTAAGGAGCCTTGCAGAAACCGAAAATCTTACTTCTATCTATTTAGAAAGTAAAATTTTAGAATCTATTGCACTACTTTGCAATGAAATTAACTCCGGCCCTGAAAATGTATTTACTAATCAGCTGAATTATGGGCAGCTTAAAATAGGGAAGGATAGGTTCATTACTTTAACTGCTTCGGATGCTAATGCTATACATAAAGCCCATGATATTTTAACTAAAGAAGCCTGTAATCCACCCACTATAAAGAACTTAAGTAAAATGGTCTTTTTAAATGAGCAGAAATTAAAAGCAGGTTTTTCGGCTAAATATCATATGTCAATAAGCCAATATACCACTTCTATTAGAATGGCTATGGCTGAAACATTATTATGTACCACTGAATTATCTGTAGATGAAATTGCTAAAAAATTAGGCTATAATTACAGTGGGAATTTTGTAAAAATGTTTAAGAAAATCCATGGTAAAACGCCTTTAGCTTATAGAAAACTTAAAGACACCATTTAAAAAAGCACCTGCCTCTGGCAGATGCTTTTTATTATAATTATATAGTATTATCTTTTTGGTAATCATTAAAGAATTTATCAAGTATTTGATATTCCTCTTCTGATAAAAACTTGCTTTCATGTCTTTGATCAAGTTCTTCTCTTGTATATCCTATATATCTTATTTTGTTCTTATAAAGTTCAATTAATCCTGGTCTTACATTTGTATCCATTAATCGTTCTCCTTTGTTTAAAATATAATTTTTCTAATTATAACACAATTTTTATGTTTTCAATATTAAGTATAAAAAAAAACTGCACTAGATTAAACTGAATTAATCTGTTGCAGTTCTATTTTTCTTAATGGAGGCGCCACCCAGATTTGAACTGGGGAATAAAGGTTTTGCAGACCTCTGCCTTACCACTTGGCTACAGCGCCATATATTATTAATATACTTATATAC
>CAKVNP010000347.1 GCA_934777095.1 uncultured Clostridium sp.
TTAAAGCGTGATACAGTATGTATCACGCTATTTTTTATTAAGAATTAAGAATTATGAATGATGAATTGCTGTTGAAACTCCTCTGGAGTTTCTTGATTTGATATTTTATATAAAAGGCCAAAGGCATTTTAGTACAACTAATGAAAATTCCTCAAACAGAGGAATTTTTACCTTAATTCATCATTCGTAATTTATAATTCATCATTAGCTAAAGGTTAAGTATTTTCTGCATTTCTAAAATAAATTCCCTCTGTCTCGCTGTTCTTTCTAATGATTTTTCAAGGATGGTGATGAAAGAATTTTTATTGCATTTTTTTATGTTTTTATAGTAATCCCTAGAAACTTTCCAATATTTCTGCGGAAAAGCTAAGTAAGCTAAGATATATTTATAGTCAGCAGAGGAAAGTGGATGAAGCTGGCTATAAGTATCTAAAAAGCTTAGGGTAGAATCAATATTCCAATTTGTAGTAGGACGTTTTAAAAAACGTCTTAAAAAATATGCAATATCATGTGCTGAATAATCATAGGCACATTTATCAAAATCTATGAGATTAACATTTTTGTTATCTTCTATAAGGATATTCTTATTTACATAATCACCATGGCATAAGGATGTTGATAAGTCATCATTCTTAATATCAGATGAGATTTCTAACGCTATTTTAGCTAATGAAAGATTATAGTCAAAGTTTTTTAAATATATTTTTGAAAATTTATCCTTAGTGCTTTCGGCAGAATTGGCACTATCTAATAAAGTGTTAAAATGCCTGACTAATGATAAATTAAAATTCTGTAAATAGCTTCTATTGGAGCTGCCACTGATTGGCTTGAAGTCTATTGAAGATTTATGTAATTTTGATAAGGTTTTAGCTGATAGTGTAATATGCAGTGGATTGTCAAAATCACATTTATCACCGCCTACCCAGTCTGACAAGATGAAAATCATTCCGTTATAAATTACGTATCTATTTCCATCATTAGATGGCAGGAGTTTAGGCACGCTGATTCCGTTTCTATACGCCCATTCCATGGCAGAATATACAAACAGCAGCTCAGCTTCGCTATAATATACCTTTTTTAAGCAGTATGATTTATCAAAAGTATCTATTTTAAATACAGCTCTTTGTTTTTCTGTATCTTTAAATTTAATCATATTTATATCGCAATTATATAAAGAAAAAAAGGGGAGTACATACATGTTTATATTTCCTAAAAGTAAGAAATCCTTAGAGGAATTATTAGCGGTATTCATATTAAGTCTCCTTATAGATTATTCAATATATAATATTAGAAAATGATTATAAATATACATATACCAGCTAGTTATTGTATATATTATTTATATATAAAATAGAGGATTTTTACGAAAGATATAGAATAAATAGATTTGAGGTGAATTAAATGGAGATACGCAAGAAAATAGAAGGCTTTGAAAGCTTGACACTGATTCCTGAAGCTGTCAAAAGCAGTGAAAGTCTAGGTAGGGTGGAAAAAGAAGAGCAAGATGAATTAAGAACATGCTTCATGGTAGATAGAGACAGAATAATTCACTCAAAATCTTTTAGGAGATTAAAGCATAAAACACAAGTGTACATAAAGACATTTGGAGATCATTATAGAACTAGATTAACCCATACATTAGAGGTTTCTCAAATAGCTAGGACAATTGGCGTGGGAATTGGCTTAAATGAGACTTTAATAGAGGCCATAGCATTAGGACATGATTTAGGGCATGTAGCTTTTGCACATAATGGTGAAGAGGTATTAAATAATTATTTAGACGGCGGGTTTAGACACAATGAACAAAGTGTCAGGGTAGTTGAAAAATTAGAACGGAATGGTAAGGGGTTAAACTTAACCAAGGAGGTAATAGACGGAATTTTACATCATAGCGGCTTAGGAAATAATGATAGTGGTGCTATGACACTTGAAGGAAGAGTTGTAAAGTATAGTGATAAAATAGCATATCTTAATCATGATATTGATGATTCTATCAGAGCAGGACTTTTGTCTGAAGAACAGCTGCCTAAAGAAATAATTAAAGTGCTTGGAGATACTCATTCAAAAAGAATTAAAGTTTTAGTAAGTGATATGATAAAAGAAACATCTAAAAATATTGATGAAGGAATATTTGATATAGGACAAAGTATGGAAGTTAAAGAAGCTATGGTAGAACTTCGTTCCTTTATGTTTAAAAATATATATTTAGGGAATGTATTAAAAGAGGAGAGAAATAAGGCGAAATTTATATTAGAGCAATTAATTAAGCATTATTCTGAAAATCCTCAGGAGCTTCCACAATTGTATAGAGAGATAGCTGAAGAAGAAGGGCTTCACAGAGGTGTGGCAGACTATATTTCAGGGATGAGTGATGATTACTGTTTAGATAAATTTAATAAAATTTTTGTTCCAAAGTTTGTAATTTTTTAGTAAAAGTAGTATAAAGAAAAAAAATAGGGAAGAATATAAATTATAAAAAGCAGTAAATCATAGATAAAATGGAAAAAAATACTTTAATTTTTGGTTAATGAAAAAAATAAAAAAAATATAATAAATTTTTTAAAAAACTAAAAGGAATTAATTAAATTATGTCGAAATATATAAGGTGGACTAATTATATAAAGAGTAAGGAGGGGGATCTCCTTGCAGATTTCTGAAGAAGTTATACAAAAAGTAAAAGAACAGAATGATATAGTAGATATTATTTCTGAAAAAGTTAGACTGAAAAAAACTGGAAGGAATTTTAGCGGTTTATGTCCATTTCATAACGAAAAATCACCTTCGTTTTCTGTATCGCAGGAAAAGCAGATTTATAAATGTTTTGGCTGCGGGGAAGCAGGAAATGTAATTTCATTTGTAATGAAGGATAGGAACATGAATTTTGTAGAAGCAGTTAAGTATTTAGCTGAAAGAGCAAATATTCCTATTGAGGATGGAAGAAGAGGGCCTAGCAAAACAGAGCAGAAAAAAGAAATGCTATATAAAATAAATGTTGCAGCGGCGAAGTTTTTCTTTTCAAATTTAATGAATACACCAGAAGGTAAAGATTATTTCCTTAATAGAGGTATAAAAATTGAAACTATTAAAAGATTTGGCTTAGGCTATGCGAAGGATAGCTGGAACAGTTTAATTTTTCATTTAAGAAAGCTTGGTTTTAAGGATGAACTTATGGCCGAAGCAGGCTTGATATCTATTAATCAAGAAAAGGGTAGAAAATATGATAGGTTTAGAAATCGAGTAATGTTTCCTGT
>CAKVNP010000348.1 GCA_934777095.1 uncultured Clostridium sp.
TTTTACCTTAACCTCTAAATCACCTTCGTAATGATGAAGTATATAGCCACCTAAATCTCTAGATACTTCAAGCGAATTCATCGTAAACTTTTTATTAGCCCTGTTAGTTTCTACTTTAAAGTTATTTGGTTTTACTTCATTTATTTTCTTTAATGCTTCTTCCTTGATAGTTTGTAAATCTCTATCAACTTGAGTAACTATGCATACTTCTGATACACCAAATACTTTTCTTATTCTACTTACTGCTTCATCTATATCAGCAGTTTTATAAAACCATCTGTTCTGGTCATTAATTACTTCAAAATCAAGTCCGCTTAATTTTTTCTTGATATTGTTCATTAATTGTCTCTCAAATTTACCTCTATTAAGACCCTTTAAGAATATTTCTGGTGCGTATTTAACTAAAATTAATTTATTCATCTTTTTACTCTCCTTAAAAACTTCAATGAAGTATTTAATACTCCAATTACTTTATCTACTTCATCTTTAGTATTATCATCAGAAAAAGAAAATCTTATGGCACTTTCTACTTCCTTAGCATTTAATCCTAAAGCTTTAATTACATAACTTCCTGAAGCTGCACTGCTTTTTGAAGTACAAGCTGATCCTGTAGCTACATATATATTGTTTTCTTCTAATAAATGAAGTAATACTTCTGCCCTAGCTCCAATAAATGAAACGTTTAAAATATATGGTGAAAAACCTTCCAATGGACTATTTATTCTAATATCACTTATTTTACCCAGTTCATTTATCATGTACTCTTTTAATTCAGATACCTTTTTAAAGTTGCTTTCCATATTTTCAAAGGTAATTCTAGCTGCTTTTTCAAAACCTATAATATTAGGCAGATTTTGAGTTCCTGCCCTAAATCCCTTTTCCTGGCTTCCACCAGATATTAATGAATTTATCACTAATCCCTTTTTTATATATACAAATCCAGTACCCTTAGGTCCATGAATTTTATGGCCAGCTGCAGTAAAGAAGTCTATATTATATTTTTTAACATCAATAGGAAGCTTTCCAAAGCTCTGTACTCCATCAACATGGAATTTAGCTCTAGAACTCTTTTCCTTAATTAACTTTCCAATAGCCTCTAGATCCTGGATAGTTCCCACTTCATTATTTACATGCATTATTGAAACCAATACTGTATCTTTTGTAATAGCTTCTTCTAAATCTTCTAGTGAAATTCTTCCATATTTATCAACATCTAAATATGTAATCTTTACTCCGCTATTTTCTAATGCTTTACATGTATCTAAAATTGATTGATGTTCAAAAGCAGTAGTAATTAAATGATGCCCTGGCTTTAATACGCCCTTTAATATTAAATTATTTCCTTCGCTTCCTCCAGAAGTAAAATATATTTCATCCTTTGAAGCTTTTATTGTTTCAGCAAAATATTCTCTTGCTTCATTTAATCTTTTTTCGCATTTTAGTCCTAAACTATGTAAAGATGATGGATTGCCATAAAATTCTTTCATTCCATTGCATACTTCCTCAACAACTTCATCATAAGGTTTTGTTGTAGCACTATTATCAAAATAAATTTCCATAACACACTCTCCTTCCTATTATTATTTACCTACTATAGAGAATAAATTCTTCAATAATTCTGCAATAAAACTGCAATTTTGTCAAATCCGATAGACTTACTAGAGAATTAATATAAAATAATAGGCATTAACATGTAGTTATCACGTCATGTTAACGCCTTAAAATTTAAAATTAAATATTAATTCTTCATTTTTATTTTAAAACCTGCTGTCTATTATAAGATACTAACTCCCTTTAAATCAATCTCTAGTTCAAGCACATCATATTCATAATTATTTTCCTTGATAAAATCATTAATCCTATCTTTAAATGCCTCATTTTCCTGTTCTGCTATAGCCATAATAGTTGGCCCTGCTCCGCTTAAATAACATGCTAATGCTCCCTGATCTAATGATGCTTTATATATTTCAGCAAATCCATCTATGAGACAGCTTCGATAATTTTGATGTATTTTATCCTGTGAGGCATATTTAAGCAGTTCATATCTGCCATTGATAAAAGCTGAAACTAATAAAGCTGTCCTGCCCACATTAAATACCGCATCTGCTAATGGAAGCTTTTCTGGCAATACTGCCCTAGCTTCAGCAGTTGACAGCCTAAATCTTGGAATCAATGCAATAAATTTTATTCCTGGCTTTACATTAATGCAATTATAAATAGGCTTATCTTGCTCCATTATACTTACTGTCATTCCTCCAAAAATAGCTGGTGAAACATTATCAGGATGCCCCTCAATTTCCACTGCTATTTTAAAGACCTCATCCTTATTTATCTTAATTCCCATTAATTTCATAGCACCAACAATGCCTGCCACTATGCAGCTTGAACTTGATCCTAATCCCCTAGAAATAGGGATTTGCTGCTTAACTACCTTAATTAATAGTCCAGAATAATTATATTTATATCTCTTAAAAGTCTTTTCCATTGCTTGAAAAATAATATTTTCTTTATTGGCAAACTCCTTCTCTACACCTTCAAAAACTATTCCCTTATCTATTTCAGCAAATTCATACTCATTATACAGCTTAAGTGATATTCCTAATGAATCAAATCCTGGCCCCATATTAGCTGAAGTTGCTGGTACTCTCACACTAATCATTTATGAGCTCCTCTTAAAAAATCAAAAAGAACTTCAGTCATTTGTCCATTATCACATACTGTGTCATGAAGAACTTTCTTTTTATCTAAATGAACTAAATTTTTTGGTACTGGCACCTTGGTAGTTTTATATAAAAGCTCTAAAACCTGAAAATCATCTAAGCCATCAATATTTAATTCTAAGGCTTTACAGATACTTCTTGGAAATTTATATGGACTAGCAGTGGAAACAACAATACACTGTTTATGATCATTTTTGCTTTTCTTATATTTTTTTAATGCTGCATGCGCCACTGAAGTATGTGTATCCATTAAATATCTTTCTTCATTATATACTCTTTTTATATCGGCATGGACCTCATCTGCAGGAGCATATTCTCCATAAAAATCTTTTAAAAAATCTCTGCATTGTTCTGTAACATTATAAATACCATTAGCATTTAATTGATCCATTAATTTTTTAATTTCATTCCCATTACGTCCATAAGCTTCAAATAAAATTCTTTCTAAATTAGAAGAAACTAATATATCCATAGATGGTGATTCTGTTAAATATAACTCTC
>CAKVNP010000349.1 GCA_934777095.1 uncultured Clostridium sp.
AGTTATGAGTGAGGTAGATATCAATAGCTACTCAAATTATGATGAGTATTTAGATGAGATATTATCAAAGCTTCAAGAGCTAATAGGAGAAGAATCTGTTGAAAAAATAAGAGGGTTTATTGAGGAATTAACTGAAAAGAAGGAAGAAATTGATAAAGTAATCAATGAAATAATTGAATATATTCATAGTAGTAAAGTTGTAAAACAATATGAGTATATGAAAAGTTTACAGGAGATGATTGCAGAATCTGATAAAGGCTTTGATTTATTTGTAACAGAAGATGGGGTTAATTTTAAAAACTTAACTACAGATGGTTTTGATGATGACTATAATATGGGATTAAGAACATTTATATCAAGTACTGATGGATTATATATAGGAACAGCAAATCCATTTTACGGATGCCAACTATGGAGACTAAATGAAAAATCAACAAAAGCTAAATCAATAGTCTTAAATGATGGAGAAATAGCTTTAGATTTTAATAAAGATGTATATGAGTATAATGTTAATGTAGATAATTCAATAGATACAGTAAAGATAGCGGCAGAAGCTGAAGATGCATCATCAAAAATAAGCTATAATGAAGTAAATGAAATAGCTGTTGGAGATAATAAATTAATTGTAACAGTAATAAATATTGATGGAGAATCAGGAGAATATGTAATAAATATTAATAGACAGGTAAAGGGTGGAGATAATCCAGGGGATGATAATGGAGATGACAATCCAGGAGATGATAACCCAGCAGATGATCCTAGTCAAGGAGGGGGAAATACAGATAATAACAATGATAACCCTCAAGTAGAAGGTTCTACAAAACCTAATAATTCATCATCAAATAATAAAAACCAAACATCAATGCCTATTACTGGTGGACAGAATTCTTTATATGTATTACTAATAGCTGCTCTATTAATTGTGACTGGAAGTTATACGATATTTAAGAAAAAAGAAAAGAGTATAGGAAGATTAATAACCTTTTTATATAAAACAAGTAAAATAGAAATGCAAGTATGACATAAATAGTCTGCTTGCATTTTTTTATAAATAAATTATAGAGGTAATCGATAGCGAAAGGGTAAGATATACCTAAAAAAGGATATTTTATATTTTTATAGAAATTATAAAAGATAAGGAGATATACCATTATAAAGCTTTAACTATCCTAAAAGTATGTATAAGCGTATTGGAGGAGGGTTTATTTATGAAAGATAATGGAAGAATGTTTTTAAATGGAACTATGATGCAGTATTTTCATTGGTATTTACCTGCTGATGGGAGATTATGGTCAAAACTACTAAATGATGCAGAACATTTAAGTAAAATAGGCATAACAGCTGTTTGGTTACCTCCAGCATATAAAGGGTTTAAAGGTATAAATGATGTAGGATATGGAGTTTATGATTTATATGACTTAGGTGAATTTTATCAAAAGGACACAATTCCAACTAAATATGGTACTAAGGATCAGTATTTAGCTGCTATTGATAATCTTCACTATTATAAAATCAGTGTATATGCAGATGTATCAATGGAGCATAAAATGGGAGCAGATGAAACTGAAGAAGTTGAAGTTATAGAAGAGGAAAGAGATAACCGTAACTGTGATGAGAGTAATGTGATAACTATAGAGGCATGGACAAAATTCACTTTCCCAGGAAGGGATGGAAAGTATTCATCATTTATATGGGATAAATCATGTTTTGATGGTGTTGACTTTGATGAGAAAACACAAAAAGCATCTATTTATAGATTTAAAGGCAAGTCATGGCAAAGTGACGTTGATTCAGAAAATGGTAATTATGATTACCTAATGGGAGCAGACTTAGATTTTAGTGAACCTAAGGTTTTAGATGAACTGCTGGCTTGGGGTGAATGGTATGTTAATTTGACGAATGTTGATGGTTTTAGGATAGATGCAGCTAAGCATTTCAGCTATAATGCGATGAGACATTGGATTACCACACTTAGGGAAAAGACTGATCGGGAACTTTTTACTGTATCTGAATATTGGAGTTCAGAAATTAATCAATTGGAAAACTATTTAAACAATACAAATGAAGTTGTATCTTTATTTGATGTTCCATTACACTTTAATTTTCAAAAAGCTTCCTCTAGCAATGGAGAGTATGATATGAGAAATCTATTAAAGGGAACTCTGATGGAAAGAAAGCCGAGAAATGCAGTTACCTTTGTTGATAACCATGATACTCAAAAAGGGCAAAGCTTAGAATCATTTGTTTATAATTGGTTTAAACCAATAGCATATGCTGTGATACTTTTAAGAAAAGAAGGGTATCCATGTATCTTTTATGCTGACTACTATGGAGACGGCAAGGAGGGTTCAATACCTTCAATGGAGAGTACTTTAGATATTCTTTTAAAGATGAGAAAGGAGAAGGCATATGGTCCACAGCATGATTATTTTGATCATTGTGATGTAATAGGATGGACAAGAGAAGGCCTTCCTGAAATTGAAGGTTCAGGACTTGCTGTTGTTGCTACTAATGGTCCTGGCGGATTTAAGGATATGTATATTGGTGAAAAGTATGCTGGAAAGATATTTTATGATGTTCTTGGCAATAGGGATAATAAAGTTATCATTAATGATAAGGGAATCGGCTGCTTTATTGTAAATGGCGGTAGCGTTTCTGTATGGATAGAAGAAAAATAAACTATTAAATAAAGGCAAAGCAGATATTTACTTTCTAGGAGTAATTATCTGCTTTGTTGTTAATGGCAGGCTATAGTTCTGTTATCAGATTTAGCTTTAATTCTCGGCAATAATCAACAGCCATATCTACGTATTTATCATAAATAAAATCAGGAGAATGACAGTCGGAGCCTATGATTGTTTTGACTTCTGTTCCAGAGACTTTTTTCCAAAATGAATCATATGGATAAGGATATCTTTCACCATCTATAAAGTTTCGCATGCCTTTTCTAAAGCCGTTAGCATTTACTTCTAAGATAAAATTATATTTTAGTGCACCATTTATAATAATGTCACAAGCCTGCTCTAAATATTTATTATGAGGAACATCTTGTAAAAACATTAGATCAGGATGGGCTAAATATTTAAAATAGCCTGTCCTCCTAAATAAAGCTCTAATTTAATTATAAAATTACTGCTAAAAAAAGTAAAATGTAAACTTTAAAATATGTATATTCAATATGAAACATGTTAAAATGAAATTGTAATATAAT
>CAKVNP010000350.1 GCA_934777095.1 uncultured Clostridium sp.
CTAGTAGCCTGCCTTTTGATATTCCGGTGTGTTCCTCTACATCATTAATATCATATTTTTTTACATGCTCTTTAAATCCTTCGTAATCTTCTGTATGATTTTGAATAAACTCCTCATCAATCCACCCCTTTTGGATTAATACATTTGCTAAAGTATATAACAGAGTTAAATCAGTTTTTGGCTTAATATCTAACCAAATATCTGAATTAGTTGCAGTTTCACTTCTTCTTGGATCTATACAAATTATTTTTCTTCCTGGGATTTTATTTTGGCGTACCCTACCCCAAAGAATTGGGTGAGCTACAACTGGATTGCTTCCAATAAAAATTAATACATCTGAAAGTTCCAAATCCTCCAAAGTATATGGTGGTGCATCAAACCCAAAACTCTGTTTATAAGCCACTACAGAAGTAGCCATACAAAGCCTTGTATTACCATCACCATTACCGCCTAAAAATGTCCTTCCGATATGTCCTGCTAAGGCCATTTCTTCAGTGCATAACTGTCCAGTACTTAAAAAAGCAAAGCTTTCTTTACCATATTTCTCTTGAATCTCTGTAACTTTTTCGGCAAAAATTTTAAAAGCATCCTGCCAAGAAATCTGTTGCATCTTACCGTCCTTATCTCTTAATAAAGGCAATACAGGATTTTCAAACTTAGTATTCTGTTTATCTAAATTTAAACCTTTGACACAGCAGAAACCTTGATTAACCGGATAATCTACCGTTGGTTCTACCCTCATAATAAATCCATTATCCTCAACATGGAAATCAAAATTGCATGCTATTGAGCAATAATTACAAGTTGATCTAATAATTTTCATAGCATTTTCTCCTTTATGCTTTTTTATCCACCCATTAATATCTTTTTTTATACTGTTAGATTAATTAAAATTTACTCTTTGCTTACTATATTATTTACATAATTTTATTATTTTAAACAATAAAAAAAGATACCCCCTAAATAGAAAGTATCTTATAAATTTATTTTTTAATTATAAAGTGAATGTTTTCTTTTCATTTTGAATTAAAGTAACAGGATCTCCTACCTTTACTTTTCCACCCTTAAGCACTCTAGTAAAAATTCCATTCTTCGGCATTATACATTCACCAACTTGGTAATAAATTGCGCATTTATCATGGCACTCCTTACCTATTTGAGTTACTTCTAATAAAACTTCGCCAACTGTAAGTCTTTGTCCTACTGGCAATTTATGAAGCTCAATTCCATCTACTACAAGATTTTCTCCAAATGCACCAAAATCAACATTTCCACCTTTATTTCTAAAATCATCTATTTTTTCAAAAGCTAATAAGCTTACTTGTCTATGCCATTTTCCTGCATGGGCATCTCCTTCTATACCAAATTCCTCGATAAATACCGCTTCTGGTACTTCATTCTTTAATGTTCCTTTATGCTTACTTGTACAAATAGCTAATACTTTACTCATCTATCTTATCCTCCAATTTGATTCATAAACTTCAATTCTTTATGTTCACATTTTTCTTTAAATAAATGTTTTTCCGGTTTATCATATATATTTTCTTCAATAACTTTTCTTAATTCTAAATCTGAAATGTTATTTCTTAAAGCTTCCCTTAAATTAACACCATAATCAAAATGAAGGCATTGTTTTAAGTCTCCTTCAGGTGTAAGCCTTATTCTATTGCAGTCTTCACAAAAGCAATTACTTAATGCACTAATAAAACCTATCTTTCCTTTTCCATCCTTAACTTTAATATACTTAGCTGGTCCGCCAGTTTTATTACGCTTAATTTCCTCTAAATCAGTAAATTTATCTTTAATAATTTCTAATACATCACTATTAGAAAGCCCCTTATAATTAATTGCAATACCTATTGGCATAAGCTCAATAAACCTTACATCAATCTTCTTTTCTCTAGTTAAATTTACAAAATCTATTACTTCGTCACTATTTATATCATTTACGATAACAGTATTTAACTTCACTTTAATGCCAAGCTCTAAGCTTTTATCAATGGCAGCCATTACTTTTTCTAAATCGCCTCTTCTAGTAAGTTTTCTAAATCTATCTTCCTTTAAAGAATCTAAACTAATATTTACTCCCTTAAGCCCATTATTAACAAGTTCCTCTAATTTTTCTGCTAATAATATTCCATTAGTAGTTAAATATATTTCTTCAATTCCTTCTATTTCATTAATACCTTTAACTAATTCAACTATTCCTGGTCTTACTAAAGGTTCACCGCCTGTTATTCTTATCTTCTTAATACCAAGTGATGCACTTTCTTTTACAATTCGTAATATTTCATCATCTGTAAGCTTTTTATCATTTTTTAAAAAATCCTTTTGGTTTTCTTCCATACAATATATACATCTTAAATTACAATTATCAGTTACAGATACTCTTAAATAATCTATTTCTCTTCCAAATTTATCTTTCATAGATCCCGCTGGAGATTTATCTTTAAAAATTAAACTCTCCGCTTTTTCCTCCTGTTTTTTTAAGTAAATGGGTACTTTCAATAACCATTCTCTTATCTACAGCTTTACACATATCATATATAGTTAATGCCGCCACTGTTGCTGAAGTTAATGCTTCCATTTCTACGCCTGTTTTATCTACAATTTTCACTGTTGCTTTTATATCTATGGCATAATTTTCTCTATCAATATTGAAATCAACATTACTGCTAGTTATCATTAATGGATGGCACATTGGAATTAAATTCGATGTCTGTTTACTAGCCATAATACCTGCAATTCTAGCAACTCCTAAAACATCTCCTTTACCAATTTCACCTTTTTCTATAAGTTCTAAGGTTTCTTTACTCATTTTTATTCTTGATACTGCAATGGCAACTCTTTCAGTTTCATTTTTTTCTGACACGTCAACCATTCTTGCGTTTCCTTCTATATCAAAGTGTGTAAATTTTTTATCCATATATCCTCCTATTTTCCGAAAGAACAATGTGGGAATGTGCATACTTTACAATCTAGACATAAACCACCATGCCCATATTCTGCTATATCATTTAAAGTTAATCTTTCATCTGCTAAAACTCTTGGAAGCACTAAATCAAGCACTGTTCTTTTTGAATACATAGCACAGCTTGGAACTCCTAATATTGGCAGATTATTATAATAAGCTAAAAGGAACATAGCTCCTGGTAATACAGGTGAACCATATGTAACAAGTTCTCCTCCGCAATCTTTTATTGCTGTAGG
>CAKVNP010000351.1 GCA_934777095.1 uncultured Clostridium sp.
TTTCTCTCCCTCTTAAAAGCTTCATTTCTACCGGCATATTAAAGGCATATTGTACTATACGTGGATCTGCAAAGGGAACTCTGACCTCAAGACTATTATACATACTCATTCTATCTTTTCTATTTAATAAATTCACCATGAACCACTTTAAATTTAAATAATTTAATTCTTTCATCCGATATGTGCTGTTATCTTCATTATCTAAATGTGGTACTTCACTTATTGTCTTTTTATACGCATCTCTTGCATATCCTTCAAGATCGATTTTTCTCAGTCTTTCATTCAGCACTCCTTTCCTCTTATCTACTTGCATTGACCACGGAAAAGTGTCTGCATTTATCATATTTTTATTTGTAAACCATGGATATCCTGCAAAAATTTCATCTGCGCATTCACCTGATAAACCAACAACAAAATCTTTTCTTATTTCTTTACAAAATAAATATAAAGATGAATCTATATCTGCCATTCCTGGAAGGTCTCTTCCTATAACTGCTTCTTTAAGACTGTACACTAAATCATCCTGCCTTAAAATTATCTGCCGATGTTCACTATTGATATATTGTGCCATTTTCTCTGCCCAATATTCATCTGCTGTAGGCTGAAATAATGATGTTTCAAAAAATTTATCATTATCTTCATAATCAATAGAATAAGTTACAAGCTGCTTCCCCTTATCTTTAAAACTTTCTGCTGCTACCGCTGATATGGCTGATGAATCAAGTCCGCCTGATAAAAAAGTACATATAGGAACATCTCCTACTAATTGGCGATTTATAGCATCTAATAATAGCATTCTTACATGCTGCACTGCTTCCTCTTCACTTTCCTTATTTTCTTCTGCGCTTACTCTCCAATATTCCCATTGTTTAATATAATTTTTCTTAATTGACATACAATGCGCTGGTGCTATTTCATAAATCCCCTTATAAACAGCACTTCCTGGCTTTACTGCTGGTCCAAGTGCAAAGAGCTCCGTAATTCCTTCACTATCAATTTCAGCATTAATATAGGGATGAGCTAAGATAGTTTTAATTTCTGAACCAAATATTACGGAATTATTATTTATTGAATAAAATAATGGCTTTACTCCCATCTGGTCTCTAGCTAAAAAAACTTCCTGTTCCTTTTCATCATATATCGCAAATGCAAAAATCCCATTAAATCTATTTAAACATTCTTTCCCCCACTCCATATAGGCAGTCAATAACACTTCCGTATCTGAATAGGATTTAAACGAATATCCTTTAGTCAACAATTCTCTTCTTAAATCATCTGTATTATATAGCTCTCCATTATAAACAAGAATATATTTATATCCTTGTCTGCTTTTTATCATCGGCTGGATTCCTCCCTCTGGGTCCACCACAATAAGCCTTCTATGACCTAGCAAAACATTATTTGAAACAAAACTGCCCTCACTATCAGGCCCTCTTTTCTCCAAAGTTTTTATCATACGATTTAATATTTTTTCTTGTGAAGATAAATTTTCATTAAAATTTACCCATCCTGTTATTCCACACATAAATTTTCACCTTCTCATTAAACTCACATAATACACATATTATGCTTATCTCCATTTGGAGGTGAAACTTTCAACAATTATATATAGCTAAAGGAGCCTCCTTAGAAGCTCCTTTTTAATAATTTAATCTTCAAATCTTTCTTTTAAATATACAGCTACTCCATCTTCGTTACAGCTGCCAATTACACCTGTAGATAGTTCCTTTAATTCTTTAACTGCATTGGCAGTAGCATAAGCTTCATCTGCCACTTCAAACATTGGTATATCATTTAAGTTATCTCCAAATACTACAAGTTCATCATGCTCTATATATTTTGATAAATATTTAATTCCATTTGCTTTTGATGCTTCACAGCTATATGCCTCTAAGAAATAACAGTCTTTTTCATATACATCTTCATAATAATTTACAGTAAGTCCTTCAATCTCAACTAATTCATCATTAATTTTTTTGATATTCTCATATGTATCAAATAAAACAAAATTAATAATTTTACTTTCATCAAGCACTTCTTTATAATCATCAATCTTTACAAAGGTCTTCAATTGCTTATCTGCACGTTCTTTATAAAAATTATATTCCCATACATTATCTAATTCTTTATAATAAACCCATAAATGATTATCTTTGATTCCATACATAAGTACCGCTTTTTTGAATTTCTCCGCTACAGCTAACACTTTTTCTACTACGGATTTATCAATTTCCTTCACATCGATATATTCATTACTTTTGACATCATATATTAATACCCCATTCATTAACGCCACAGGTAATTTTAAATTAACATCTTTTAATATATCTACTACAGTTGCAGGTGTTCTGGCTGTTGCCACTGTAAAATTTACTCCCTTATCTATAAGATTATTTAATATTTCTTTAGATTTTTTAGATACTTCTTTATTGCTATTTAATAATGTTCCATCTAAATCTGTAACAAATAACTCCATAACTCCTACCTCTTATCTTCCTTAAATTCCCTCTATGTTTCTTAAGGGGGATTAATTATATCACAAATATTCCGAATAAAAAAGTACTTTGTATAAATAAATGAGGAACTTTTTAAGCTCCTCATCCAATTTTATCTTTAATCTTATTTTTTCTCCCAAGCAATCATTATGAAATCTTTTCCTGTTTCTTTTTTTACCTGCTGTTCAGCCTGTTTTATCGCTTCGTATTCTTTACTATTAACTTCAGCTATTTTATAATCCAAACCTAATCATCTATCCGCTTCCGCTAAAACATCTTCATATTCCTTTAAATTTTCTGCTAATCCCATACTTACTGTTACCACAACATCATTTCCCCATTTTTTATTAGATATTTCCCTTCTTATCCTTTCATCTATTTCAATGGCCTGATCTTTTTTTATTCTTGGCATCAATATTACGAATTCTTCTCCACCATATCTAAAAAGTTCACCTTTATTACCAATTATTCCATTCACTAATTCTACCATTTCAATAAGAATTTTATCTGCAAAAACGTGTCCATAGGTATCATTTATAGACTTAAAATTATCCACATCAAAAATAGTCACATAAAACTTCTCTTCACTCTCCAACAACTTCCTATATTGTGTTTCAAAATAACGTCTATTTAATGCACCAGTTAAACCGTCCATTTTATTAATTTTGACTAATAGTTCATATCTCATA
>CAKVNP010000352.1 GCA_934777095.1 uncultured Clostridium sp.
CCGCCGTATACCGAACGGTACGTACGGTGGTGTGAGAGGTCGGTAGATAAAATAATTATCTACCTCCTACTCGATTATGAAAAAATTTATTTACAATTAAAAATTGAGCAAAAATAAATTTACATATAAATATAAAAATGTAATTATTTTGCATTTAAAGAATTTGATAATAAATTATTTAGCATAAAATTACAAAATTTTAATAGGAAATACTTGAATCATATTGACTCAAGAAAAAAATAATGAAAATTTTCTGAAAATTATGTACAGATTTTGTCGATTAATGTATAATTATAGGTGTAAACGATAAACAATTAATACATAAACGTATTTACGTAGATTATTTATATATATGCATAAAAATATGTATATTCATATTGAAAGGATAAGATATTATGGCTAACATTGGAATATTTGACGTATTAGGGCCAATTATGATTGGACCATCATCATCTCACACAGCTGGCGCTGCTAGACTCGGGAAAATTGCTAGGACTATAGTTAATAAACCTATAAAAGAAGTTACTTTTTTACTTCATGGTTCATTTAAAGAAACATATAAAGGACATGGAACAGATCGTGCTCTTGTAGCTGGTATATTAGGAATGATGCCAGATGATGCAAGATTAAGAGATGCTTTAACTTTAGCAAAAGAAGAAGGAATAGAAGTAAACTTTTTACCAGCAGATTTAGGACAAGTTCATCCTAACACTGTTAAATTCTTAATCACAGATTGTGATGATAAGAACTGGGAAGTATTAGGTTCATCAATTGGTGGTGGATTAGTTGAAATATATGAAATAAACGGAAATAAGGTTAACATAACTGGCGAATATCCAACAATCATAACTTGTCATGATGATATTCCAGGAACTGTATCAAAAGTATCAACACTTTTCTATAACAACGAAATAAATATAGCACATATGACACTTGTAAGAAGTCAAAAGGGAAAAGATGCAACTATGACATTTGAAGTTGATAGTAGTGTATCTGATGAATTAGTGGCCGCAATTAAAGCTGTAGAAGGTGTAAATCGTGTTATTTTAATAAATTCATTAGGAGGAAATTAAGGATGAGAATTGCAAAATCAGGTGAAGAATTATTACAAATTTGTGCAGAAGAACAAATTTCATTAAGTGAATATGCTATACGTCAAGAAATGGAATTAAAGAATGTTTCTCGTGAAGATTTATATGCTCAAATGAAGGTTACTCTTGAAGCAATGAGAGAATCAGCTACAGCAGGAAGAGAAAAGAAAGTTTATTCATTAAGCGGACTTATTGGAGGAGATGCTTATCGTCTGCAACAATACTGCAATGCTGGTAATTCATTAATGGGTAATGGAATTGTTATGGCGATGGCAATGGCTATTTCATCATCAGAAGTAAATGGAGCAATGGGTAAAATAGTTGCTTGTCCAACAGCAGGTTCATGTGGAATTCTTCCAGCAGTAATCTTAACAACTGGTGAATTATTAAAGAAAACAGATGAAGAACTTATTCAAGGATTATTTGCTGCATCAGCAATTGGAATGATTATTGGAATGAATGCTACATTCTCAGGAGCAGAAGGGGGATGTCAGGCAGAATGTGGTTCAGCAGCAGCAATGGCATCAGGAGCAGTAGTTGAATTAATGGGTGGTACTCCAAAAATGAGTTTAGATGCCGCGGCAATTATATTTAAAAATGTACTAGGTCTTGTATGTGACCCTGTAGCTGGTCTTGTAGAAATACCATGTGCAAAAAGAAATGTGTCAGGAGCTATCAATGCGTTATGTACAGCTGATATGGTTATGGCTGGTGTTGATTCAAAAATACCATTTGATGATGCTGTTTCTGCGATGTACAAAGTTGGGACAGGCTTACCAGAAGAATTAAGAGAAACTGCTTTAGGTGGATGTGCTACTACACCAACAGGTATAGTACTTCAAGAAAAGGTATTTGGAAAAAAGAATAATTAAGTTAATAATTTAGATTATTATAAATTTTTTAGGGGGAAACATAATGGATATTATTTTAGGAACAGTCCTTTTGTTAATAGTATTAGGACTATTCACATTATTTAGTTACAAAGCTCCAAATGGAATGAAAGCTATGGGTGCTCTTGCAAATGCTGCTTGCGCAAGTTTCTTAGTTGAAGCTTTCCATGATGCATTCTTTGGTGGAGTATTAAACATCAGCTTCTTACAAAGTGTAGGTGCTGCTAACGGAAGTTTAGGTGGAGTTGCTGCTGGTATATTAGTACCATTAGCATTAGGTGTTTCACCTGTATATGCTGTATTAACAGGTTTAGCTGTATCAGGATTTGGAATATTACCAGGATTTATTGCTGGATACCTTATTTCATATGTTGTTAAATTCTTAGAAAAGAAAGTACCTGCAGGTTTAGATCTTATTGCTATCATAATAATAGCTGCACCACTTTCTAGATTAATAGCTACTGCTATGAATCCAGTTGTAAATAAAACATTATTAACAATCGGGGATGTATTACTTTCATCTGCAAATTCAAGCCCAGTTATCATGGGAATCATTTTAGGTGGTATTTTAACAGTAGTTGCTACTGCTCCCCTTAGTTCAATGGCTTTAACTGCTATGCTTGGATTAACAGGAATTCCAATGGCTATCGGTGCTTTAGCAGTATTTGGTTCTTCATTCATGAATTTTGTATTCTTCGGAAAAATGAAATTTGGTTCAAAGAAAGATACTATTGCTGTAGCAATAGAACCACTTACTCAAGCAGATATTATTAGTGCTAATCCAATTCCAGTATACGTTACTAACTTCATTGGTGGAGCATTAAGTGGAATAATAGTTGCTTTAATGGGACTAGTTAATATGACTCCAGGAACAGCTACTCCAATTGCTGGATTTGCAGTTATGTTTGCTTACAACCCAGCTGTAAAAGTATTAATTGCTGCTGCAGGATGTATTGCAGTAAGTGTTGCTAGTGGATTTGTTGGATACTTAATGTTCAGAAACACTAAGATTCGTACAGCTGCTGAAATCAGAGGAACTGAAGAAGCTGCAGCTTAAAATTTAATAGGTAAAATAAAATGAGTAAAAGATATATTGCTTTATTAAGCAATATATCTTTTTTATGTGTGCCCAGCATGGGCAACAACTTGACGGTGAAAGTCCGTTGTGGGCTTGGTAGTGGGAACCACTAGC
>CAKVNP010000353.1 GCA_934777095.1 uncultured Clostridium sp.
AGGATAACCGTTATATCCTAACTCTATTGCGAAACGAACTACAGTTGATTCAGATACGCCTACAGCTGTTCCTAACTTTGCTGCAGTCATAAATGCTGCTTTGTCGTAATTTTTCAATATATATTCAGAAATTAGCTTTTGTCCTTTACTTAATTTCGGAAATTTAGCATGTATCATAGCCATAAGATCTTTTGGTTCTTCACTATTTATTCTTTCCATTATATTTACCTTTCCTTAGAATAATTAACTAATTTATTTTATCATTTATAAAAAATATTATCAATGACCTTATGAATTATTTGTTCATACTTTTTGCAGAATAAATTAACAATACTTAAAATTTTCAAGTGGAAAAGCAAATAATCTTAATTATTTCTTTTCTATAATAATAAGCATAGGAGAAGTATCTGCCCTATTGATAAAAGTATGCGCCATGACACCATATTTATTCTTAGGGAGATTCTTAACATAATCAATTATGCAGTTTTCTTCATTCTTTCCTTCAGTATGACCTCTATATACTGCGATAGACATTATACCTCCAGATACCAGCAGCTCAAGCCCAGCATCTATACTTTTTAAAGAAGTATCAGCTAAAGTTGTGATTTGTTTATCTCCACCTGGTAAAAAGCCTAAATTGTATACAATACAATCCACCTTTTCTGAGATATAATTATCAAATTTATGATGTGAATCATTGATAATAACTACATTTTCTTTTTCCATTTCAGCATATTTATCACAAGCATCTTTTTGTATTTCAAAAGCATATACCTTATTAAAAATTGATGATAAATAATCTGTGTCATGACCATTGCCTAATGTAGCATCAATAGCTACATTTTTATTAGCTACATAATTTTGAATGATATGATGTGATAATTCACTTATATCAGCAACGTATTTAAACATAATTATCTCCTATAGCCCTTTCAAATATTCAATTTCCTTTGCAGTCAGCTCTCTATATTCGCCTTTCTTTAGGTATCCAAGATTTAATTCACCTATTGATACTCTCTTTAAAGTAATTACTGGGTGATTTAATGCTGCACACATTTTTCTAATCTGTCTGTTTTTACCTTCATGGATTGAAATTTCAACTGTAGAAACAAACTTTTCTTTTTTATTGATATATTTAGTTTCTCTTGAGATTTCTTCTATTTTAGCATCTGCCGTAATATATCCACCTATATCAATTCCATTCTTGAATTTTTCTATATCTATATCTGAAAAAACTCCTTCACATTCTGCTATGTATTTCTTGTTTAATGCTACTCTTGGATGAATTATTTTGTTATATATGTCCCCATCGTTTGTTAATAGTAATAAACCTGAGCTATCATAATCTAGTCTTCCGATTGGATAAATTCTTTCTTCTGTCTTTACTATATCTAAGATAGTCTTTCTACCTTTTTCATCTTTTACTGATGTAATATAGCCTTCTGGTTTATTTAGCATTATATATACTTTATTTTCTTCAGGAAGTATTTTATTTCCTTCATATTCTACAACATCTTCTGATGTTACTTTTGTACCAAGTTCAGTTATTTGAACGCCATTAACTTTCCAGCTAGGATTATTTCTTCACATTTTCTTCTAGATGCTACTCCACATCTAGCCATATACTTTTGTAATCTTTCTTCCATTTCTTTCACTCCGCTTCATAATCTCAAAACTATTATATAGTTAACGACAGTTCAATACAAGTAAGAAAAAATAATGCTACAAATTTTTAGTATTTTATGTTAAAATTAATAAATAATTACAATTTAGATAAATGAATTAATTAATTGGGGTGTATTATGTGTATTAAAGAAATAAAAGAAGCAAGAGAAAGAATAAAAGGAATAATAATAAAGACTCCATTGTTACAGAGTTCTGTATTTAGCGAAATTTGTTCCAATAACGTGTTTATGAAATGTGAAAACTTACAAGTAACAGGAGCTTATAAAATTAGAGGCGCATTAAATAAAATTTCAACTTTAAATGAAGAGGAAAAGAAAAAAGGTGTTATCTGTTCATCAGCTGGTAATCATGCACAAGGTGTTGCTTATGCTTCATCACTAATGAATATAGAATCAACTATCGTAATGCCAAAAACGACACCATACTTAAAAGTTCAGGCTACAAAAAATTACGGAGGCAATGTTGTTCTTTATGGAAACTGCTATGATGATGCTTTTCTAGAAGCAAAAAGAATTGAAAAAGAAGAGGGAAAAGTATTT
This sequence comes from uncultured Clostridium sp., assembly GCA_934777095.1. Classification (GTDB taxonomy): domain Bacteria; phylum Bacillota; class Clostridia; order Clostridiales; family Clostridiaceae; genus Clostridium. The sequence continues at coordinate 2,226 of CAKVNP010000353.1, forward strand.
ATTCCACCTTTTGATGATCTTGATGTTATTTATGGTCAAGGTACAATAGCCTTAGAAGTTTTAGAAGAAAATCCTAATATTGATTATATATTATGTCCAATTGGCGGAGGCGGATTAATCGGCGGCATAAGTTTAGCTGCTAAATCTATTAATCCAAATATAAAAGTTATCGGCGTACAAGCTGAAGGGGCTCCTTCTATGGCCAATAGTATCCGTGAAGGAAAGAGAATTACTTTAGATTCTGTAAAAACTATTGCAGATGGTATTGCAGTAAAATGCCCTGGAGAAAAGACTTTTGAAATAATAAAAGACTATGTAGACGAAATTGTCACTGTATCAGAAACTGAAATTGTAGATGCTTTCCTATTATTAAGTGAAAAACATAAATTATTAGGTGAAGCATCTGGTGTAGTTACTTTAGCCGCTTTAAAAAAATTAAAATGTCAAGATAAAAATATCTGCTGCGTAATAAGCGGTGGAAACATAGATATGCTTACTATTTCTACTTTAATCAATAATGGTTTAGTATCTGGCGGAAGATTATTCTGTTTTTCAGTAGAATTACCTGATGTTCCAGGGCAATTAGTAGAAATATCTAAAATACTAAGTGAGCAGAATGCAAATGTAGTTAAGCTTGAACACAACCAATTTAAAGCAATGAATAGAATTAATAATGTTGTTTTAGAAGTTACTGTTGAAACTAATGGACATGAGCATATTGAGCAGATCATTAAAAAATTTGATGAAGTTGGGTATAAAATTAAAGTGATGTATTAATGTTGATCAACCCAAAATGAATAATGCTAAAAATTAGCCTTTGGCTATTTTTGGAGGGGAATGTACTTAAATTATTTATTAATTTATAATTCTCCTATATATAATTAAAGAGTCGTTTAACTTAGCCCCGTAAGTTAAAAGACTCATTTTTTTAGTTT
>CAKVNP010000354.1 GCA_934777095.1 uncultured Clostridium sp.
CAAATAGGATGTCCAAATGGACATCCTATTATGTTATGCTAATTTCAACACTATTTTAAAACAAAGCCAATAAAATTAATAATAATGAACTTACCATAATGTTTTAGAAGTTTATCTCCAATATTAAGTATATAGAATATTAGGGGGTACGTATTATGGAGAAAAGTAAAATGTTATTAATCTCGTTAGGATAAGGCGCTGGAAATATAGTAGATGGATTATTAAGCAGAAACCCAAGATATAATGGATTATTCTTCAATAGCAGCTTATTTGATATCAAACCATTAAAAAATGCTGATATTGGGTAAGAATGTTTATGTATATCCAGGCACTGATGGTTCAGGAAGAGATAGAAATAAGTCAAAGGAAATGATTAAGGATAATGCTAATGCTATAGGGACATTATTAAGAAAATATCCACAGACTGAAGCAATGGTTGTATTTACGACAATGGCAGGAGGAACAGGCTCAGGAGCTATCAAGACTTTTATATTAGAATTAATACTGCTGAAGGTTCAGGATTAGTTCTTAAGCTATATGATGGTTTAAAGGATGCTAAGACAGCAATAGATTTAGCTATTAAGAATAGTGTATTTGTTCAGCCAGATATATATGACTGCGATTATTTAGGAATTAACCTAAAAATTGATGGATATGATCCTTATGAAGTAGCTAAGTCATTTGAAGTATATAGAAGTACATATATAACATATAATGATAAGCGCAATATAGTGGTTCTTGGTGGTTGTGAAACTCCTACAGAGTCTATTAAGTTAATTAAAATGGCTCTAGAAGATAAGAATAAAAGAAAATCTGTAAGAAACAGAAAAAGAAGCGTAATTATTGATTTAAATACTGAAGAAACTGATAATGTTGATAACGAAAATACAACAGATAGCAGAGAAATATTTGAGGATAACTTTACATTCTAGTAAACAAGGTGGATTATATAATTTTATTTATATAATCCACCTTTTTATACATAATAATATCAAGAATGTTTTTAAGGAGTAATTATGAAAAAGACATTATATGATTATAAGGATGTAATTAAAAATCTACCATTAAAAGAAAAATACTCAAAAGAGGATCTGTTGATCAATGAGCTGTTAGTAGATCGTGAAAATAATATAGAAATATATTATGCACCGCATAATGAGTTTATTAATCCTGAGGCCAAGATATTTATTATTGGAATAACGCCTGGATTTCAACAGATGAGTACAGCCATAGCTGTAGCAATAAAAGAATTAAAAGAAGGCAGAGAGATAAAAGAAATCCAATATGACTGTAAAGCAGCAGGCAGGTTCAGCGGCAGCCTAAGAAAAAATATTATTTCAATGCTTGATGAATTAGAGCTTAATAAAGCGCTGAAGATAGAAAGTTGCAGCAGTTTATTTGGTGAAAATGATTATTTATTGCATACTGTATCATTGATTCCTTACTCAGTTTTCATTAAAGGGGCTAATTATTCGGGGCATACGCCTAAATTAATTAAAAGCCCATTTTTAATGAAATATGTATATGAGAATTTTATAGATGAATTAAATAGCTTAAAGAATATCCATGATATACTATTAATTCCACTAGGAAGAGCAGTAGAAGAGGTTTTAGATGAACTCAAGAAAAAAGGAATTATTAATGAAAAGCAGATTCTACATGGATTTCCCCATCCATCTGGGGCCAATGTAAATAGGGTAGCACAATTTAAAGATAATAAAGAGACCATGATGGAGTTTATTAAAAACAGGTTTTCTTAATAAAACAGGAAATTCATATAAATAAGTTTAAAAATGACCTAAAAAAGCTGAAATTTATTAAAAAAATTAAAAATAGAAAAATGATGAAACTCTGCTTTAAATTACTTCAAAAAGCAGAGAATTTCTTTGATATTAAACTTTGACTATCTTTGACCTTAAAACTATAATGTACTTGTACAAAGAAAAAGAAGAATAATATAAATGAAAAGGAGGTCTTTGTATGTTTGGTTTAATACCTTTTAGATTTAGAAATGGAGCTAATAATACAATGCCATCATTAAATGATATGTTTGAGGACTTATTTAATGATGATTTAGGTATCTCCTTTAATCTGGATAATTCAATTAAAGCTGATATTAGGGAAACAAATGAGGCATATTTAATGCAGGTTGATCTTCCAGGAATAAATAAGGAAGATATAGCATTAGATTATAATGATAAATATTTGACTATTTCTGCATTAAGAAATGATACTGTAGAAGATAAGAGGGATAATTATTTAAGAAGAGAAAGACGTTATGGACAGGTTTCAAGAAGCTTCTATTTTGATAATGTAAATGATAATCAGATACAGGCAAGGTTCCATAATGGAGTTCTAGAAGTAATTCTTCCAAAGAAGGAACCTGTATACAATAATAACAATACTGGCAGAATTCATATTCAATAAAAAGGCGAAGGCATGGAATTTAAGGATTTCATGCCTTTTAATTTTAAATAGGTATAATATAAAAGGAAAAAGATGATATAATTAACTTGAATTTATTTTGCAGGAATAGGAGGCGGTTTTATGTTTACGAAAGAGGAACTTTTAGTAATAGAAGATGCCTTAAAAATAGCTGATGCTGAATACATAAAATTATTAGATGAAAATAGAAATAATAAAAATAGAATGGTAGCTTACAATAGAAAGCAAAAGAAATTGTGGCTTGTTCAAAATAAACTAAAGAAGCTTATTGAAGGTGAAAATAGCAAATAGTTCAGCAAATAAGCTCTAGAACTGTTATAGAAGTAGTATTTACTGCTTTTATAACAGTTTTTTTATTTTTATAATAAATTGCTCCCTCTGTTTTATGATGAATAATCCTGTTTTTGTAGATTATCTTTTAAATTATTTATATTTATAGCTTATTTTGCTGATTATTTTCTTTAAATCCTTACTACATCCCCTCCAACTTTCTAAATAATTAACTAAGATAAAAAAATATATTAAAATTACGAATAAAAAATATTTTACCAAATTAATACTATGAATTTTATTACAAAAATTAATAAAAACCCCAATTTACTTAAAATTACAAAAATCAAAATTTATTTTTTGCTTCCTGTTTTTTTAGGCTATTTTTTATCAAAAATATTGAACTAAAAATAAAAATGAA
>CAKVNP010000355.1 GCA_934777095.1 uncultured Clostridium sp.
CTCATAACTTGCTCCACTGCTGCTAAAATATCTGGAGATAACTCTTCCCTATATTTTTCTAATGTATCATCATTATTCACTGCTTCTAAGTTATCAGCTAATTCTTCAGTAATGATTGGCCTTAAATCTTCTATTAGTTCATCATTAACTTCATTATTCACATGTTCAACTACAGAATCTAATGTTTCTTTAATATCAGCTTCCTCATTTATATTATATTTAGTAGCTATATCATTCATAATTTCATCTTCTGTATACTCAGAAATTGTATTTTCAAGTCTTAGCTTTTCAGCTAATTCACTATTATCTTTTTCCACTTCATTAATTATGTTTGAATATGCTAATAACGTTTTAATCATCTGATCTTCTTCATCAATACAATCTAAAATCTTATCAGGTACAAATGGGTCATATAAAGTTGCGGCATCAAAAGTTCCTGTAAATAATTTACCATTATATTCACTCATTCTCCAAACATACTGATTGCTTGAATAATCCTTATCGCTACTGTCTTCAACAAATCCTGCCTTATAATTTCCTATTTTTTCTGTAAATGGCTCATTTTCTGTTGGAGTTCCCATTACTAGCTCCCAATTATCATTTTCATCAAATCTATACAATTGAGTTGGCTTCATAAATGATTCATACATTAAACTGAAGTCAAAAGTAATAGTATTCATAATTGACTTAACTGCATTTGGAAATGAACCTACATATACATATTCCTTTCCATCTTTATCTGTGTATTTATATGCAGTAGCTGTGTTATAAGTAGAAATTCCCATTCCTTTTTCATATTTTCCACCTTGGCCTACTACAACATCCCATATATGGTTCCTATTTTAAATGGACATGAGCATCAATCACGGATTAAATTCCACCTCTCTAAAAAACACTATATCTAAATTGTTATATAGATATAGTGTCTTTTAACTTATTTATTTTTTTATAACCTTATTAATTCATATTCTCTTGAACCAAAGCCAAGCTCAGCAGCTGCTTCAACTGTATGAATACCATTCCTTGATTCAATTCTTTCTATTAAATGTGCTTTACCTGGATCATTAGAGCCATAAACTAAATCAATACATGCTTGATCTAAAGCAATTGGATCTAAAGACGCAAGTATTCCAATATCATTCATTTGCGAATCTTCTGCTTCAGAGCAGCAGTCACAGTCTACAGACATATTACACATTACATTAATAAATGCCATTTTTCCCTTAAAATATTTCACCACTGATTCAGCTGAATCTGCCATTGATTCTAAAAAAGAGTCATGGTCTGCAGTCCAGATTTTTGCCGGTTCTCCTGCCCCATGTATATAAGCTTTTCCATGAGATGAAGCGACTCCAATAGAAATATTCTTTAAAGCTCCACCAAAACCTCCCATTGGATGTCCTTTAAAGTGTGATAATACAAGCATAGAATCATAATTTTTCAAATGACTGCCTACATAATTTACTGAAATACGCTTACCATTTTCTACAGGCAGCTCCATTTCACCTTCTTCATCCATGATGTCAACCTTTGCAATTTCAGTCCAACCGTGAAGCTTCATTGTTTGCCAATGTTCTTCTGTAGTATTACGTTTTCCTTCATAAGCAGTATTACATTCTACAATTGTACCATTTACGTAATCAATCATCTGCTTCCAAAAAGAAGGTTTAATAAAATTCTGGTTGCCAACTTCCCCAGAATGTAATTTAACAGCTACCTTACCTGGCAAGTCTATCCCTAAGTTTTGATAAATACTAAGAACCGCCTCTGGTGTAATGTCTGAAATAAAGTATACTTTTGGTTTTGACATAATAATTCCTCTTTTCTTATATTCATTTTATATTTAAGAGTTCTATGATTCAAGACTATAGCCTACTCTATCCTTATCTTTAAAAGAAATGGGCTGATAGCAACTATACATAATACATATGCTAAATACATTAAGGCTACTCTTACCCCATAATGATTAGTAAAATTTCCTACAAGCACCGGTGTAAACGTTAATACTGTAATGATTATTTTAGTAATGCCGCTTACTTCATAGCTTGTTTTACAGTTACTGCAGATAAAGCCATTGCTCCATCTCTTGGTCCAGATTATCTTTAGCTTTTCTTTATAGGAAAATTTTGCTCCGCATTTTAAACATCCACTCATCTTATCCACCTCTCCCCTATACCTATATAAGTAATTTTAACATTAATTAGAATTTATGCAAAATAAAACATCCCACCTTTAATCTTATGGGATGTTTTATTACAATTACTAACTTTATATATTAAAGAAGTCCTTGCTTTTCATATGAATTTATTGCTTTTATTAGATAGCTTAGTGTACAGAAATCACGGTCAACATTTTCTGCAACCATCTTTAATCCTGAAATTAAAGTTTTTTCATTATACTTTTCTAACAATCTCATAATACTAATAGTATTTATGCTGCCATCCTTAGCATCTAATACTCTAGACACTTTAATCTTGCTATTTTCCATGGCAGCTTTTACAGCAGCTGCTAACTCTTCACTGATTTCTATTTCTGGCATCCCTTCAAAGATTTTTACTTCCTCTTCAGCAAATTCCATATTTTTTGTTTCACTTAAATCAGTATCTACAAAAATTACATTTTTAAATTCTGCATCCTTAAAGTCTACACCGCTTAAGTTAACTCCTTCAAATACTGCATCTTCAAATTTTGCTCTTTTAAATTTGCTCTTCTTTAAGTTTGTTCCAATAAATTCTGCTTCTGTAAAAGTACAGTCAAAGAAATTACAAGACTTAAAGTGTGCTCCTCTAAAGCTTGTAAAATTAAAGTTTGAGCCAGTAAAATCTGTTCCATAACAATTACTTCTTCTTAAATCTCTATACATGAAATTCTTATTTTGCTTAACCATATTATTTAAATGGAAACTATCATTTTTCTTCATGGGTACCTCCAAATGTTTATTAACCTATTCACAGTATAAGTTTAATCTAGTCTTTTGTCTATATTCGCTTTAATAATAATTAATATCTTAAACTACTAACTTCATTACCAACTCATTATCATCACGATCCCCTGTATCTTTAAAACCTATCTTTTCATAAATGTGAATTGCAATTGAATTATCTATATAGCAT
>CAKVNP010000356.1 GCA_934777095.1 uncultured Clostridium sp.
ATCATATATAAGCTGTGATAAAATTACAGGTATATGGAATTATTGGGGGGCGAGAAAATGAAAAAAGAATTTTCAATAAGTAATGATAAAGTATTAATAAACTTTTCAGCAAAGTATTGTACAAATTATGAAACATTACTAGATTGTGAAGGGTTTAGAAGAGTATTAGATGTGTATTTAAAAAATGCAGAGAGAAAGAGAACTCTTTCTTATAGATATTTAACTGAGAAGCTTGGTACAAAAGACATCTATAAGATAAGAAGAGAATTAACTAAACTATTTAAATGGCTGACTATTATGGATGCTAAGGAAATAGTGGAAGTAGAGAATAGTTATGAAGAGTTATTTGTTGATAAGCAGCAATTTATAAAAGTTATCGAGGATCTATATTTATATTGGAGAAGAATGGAGAAGTATACTATTATTCAGACTGATAAAATAAGACAAGGTCTTGCAGCAATGAATTTTACGGATGCTAATACAGCATTTACAAAACTCATCCTAAAATTATATCGAAAAGTAGAGGAAAATATTTTAGGGGTGAGTCCACAGGTATTTAGACAAATACCTGCAGGTGGAAACTGCAGCATAATGATTAATAGAGTGCTATGGCCTATACCAAGTGAATATGAAGTATTAGAAGAAATTAATTTTATAGATTCTATTCTTATAGAAGCTCCATTTATTACTTATCCTAAGAAAAATACTCGTAATGGAATCTTTACAGAAATAAAAGAAAATCCATTAAAATATACTCATATGAACAAAGAGCATTGGTTCTGTTACCCTGCTAAGGTAGGTGAATTGTTAGCATATGTATATTTCCATAGAGATTTTATGGAACATGGAATAACTCTATGTAATTTATTTGAAATGGCTAGAGTAGATGAATGTAGAGGCAGAAAACCAGATATGATTTATGTCTTCGGGGCTAAAGATGAGCAAGAGGAATTAAAGACTGTATTTTATGATGATAAAGACAATGATATTATGCTTGGCTATGTAAATTATTCTGATGAAATAGATTATTTTGGATATATGAAGAAAATGTTATTAACGCTGCACAATTTAATAATGATTAAGCGTGGATACTTACCAATACATGGTGCTATGGTAAATATTGAAATGGTTAATGGTAAAAGTGCTAATATTGTAATTATGGGTGACAGCGGTGCTGGCAAGTCTGAAAGCTTAGAAGCATTAAGAACTTTAGGTGAAGGCCAGATTAGTGATATGATAACTATATTTGATGATATGGGTACTTTTAAAGAAGTTGATGGAGAAATTTACGGCTTCGGTACTGAAATAGGTGCCTTTGTAAGACTGGATGATTTAGAACAAGGATATGCATTTAGAGAAATTGATAGAAGTATCTTTATGAATCCAGATAAAATTAATGCAAGGCTTGTAATGCCGGTGGCACCATATAGCGAAATAATGAAAGGATATAAGGTGGATTTATTCCTTTATGCTAATAATTATACGAAGGTTGAAAATGGTGATAAGAGAATAGAGTATTTTGCGGATGAAGAAGAAGCTAAAAAGGTATTTAAAGCTGGAGCTAGAATGGCGAAAGGTACAACTACAGAAGTAGGCTTAGTAGAAAGTTATTTTGCAAATCCTTTTGGCCCAACACAAAAGCAGGAAGAAACTAATTTAATTATAGATAAATGCTTTGCAAAGCTATTTGAGAAAAATGTTAAGGTTGGTCAGATTAAGACCTGCTTAGGAGTAAAGGGTGAAGAAAAAGACGGTCCAAGAAAGGCTGCCTTAGAATTGTTTGAAATAATTAAAAATATTTAATAAAAAATCCTGCGGATAAAGAATCTGCAGGATTTTTATTTGTACTATTGATTATGCCTATTATTTAAATAATTTTTAAGGTCGTTTAATAAATTTACAGTTTTATTAAAGCTGCCATGAGGAAATGAATTAAGTAGTCTTACATGGTTCTTTTTAAATTTAGCTACCAGGCTGTTACATTTTTCTTTAACTTCAGCAATATATTCCTCGAGGTCAGAACTTTTAGAGGTAGATAATTCTAAAGCTGAATCATGTAAAGATGATATTTGAGACATGCATTGGTCTTTAAGTGCAGTTACTTGAGCGATAATACTGTTAAATTCAATTAAAGAAATAATAGTGAAAATTAAATCTGTAATAAAATATACTACGATTACAAAGGAGATAATAGGTAAAAGTTTTTCAGGAATCTTAATAGTAATCATATGTATAATAGGTTGTACAACTTTTATTACAAAAACACAAGCAATTCCCCATAATATTGAAAAAAGCAGGCAGATTCGTCCATGAAGGTTAAAGGCATCCTCTGAATAATCCCACCATTTAGAGTTGAAAAATCTTTCAAGCATATAGCCTGTGATATATTCAAGAATGGAAGTTAATATTGCAGCTAAAATAAAGAGTAATAAAATATTATTTTTATAGTTGTCCAATAAAACAATAATCATAACGATTCCGGAGCCATATATAGGGCAGAATGGACCATGAAGAAATCCTCTGTTAACAAAGGTGCCTCTTACGTGGTATGCATATAAAACTTCGGTACTCCAGCCTAGAAAGGCGTATATAGTGAAATAAATAATGATTTCATATAGGCTGAAACCGTTAATAGATGAAATGTTCATATTATCTAAAACCTCCAAAATATGGTAAAGTGAACTGAAAAATAAAAGCCCTACAAGTAGGACCTTTATTTTTACATAATCTATTAATCCATTATTTTATCTTTTGCAAAGAAAGATAATGAATATAGACCAGCAATTCCTACGATAGCATAAATAATTCTGCTAAACATGGTCATTTGGCCGAAAAGTGCTGCAACTAGGTCAAATTGGAAAAATCCAATAAGTCCCCAATTGACTGATCCAATTATTACTAATATTAGTGCTATAGTTTATAATGCTTTCATAAAAACAACTCCTTTATGTATGATACTAGCTTTAGTGTATCCTAAAGGTATTGCTTTTATGTATTATAACACAAATTATATGGTAATATTTCTATCAATTGGTTGATTTAGTGAAATAATTGTATCTGTTCTTTGTACTCCATGAATTACATTTATTTTATTTAATAAAATATCTTGTA
>CAKVNP010000357.1 GCA_934777095.1 uncultured Clostridium sp.
GTTTACTAGCTCAGTCGGTAGAGCACTTGACTTTTAATCAAGGTGTCCGGGGTTCGATTCCCCGGTAAGCCACCAAGGAATCACTTCTGAAAAGAAGTGATTTTTTAATAGGAACTTGCTTAGCATAATATAAATATAAAAAAAGAAAAGGTAACTCTACCTTTTCTTTTTATTTTTTCTTAGCACATCATTTTTCACGAAAGATAAGAAATTCTTTATTGCCATTAAATCATCTTTTAATGAAACATCTTCTTCTTTAAAATAATCACATTTATAAATAAACATAATAAAGAATAATAAACCTAAATTAATATATATATCTTTAATATCAGCAATGAATAAACTGCTTATACCAATAAAGTCTAAACTGCCACCATAAAATACTTTATCAATTAAAGAACACAGGGCGCCGCTTAATATAAATAAAAAGCACATGTCCATCCAGAAGCTATTATGGTCTTTACTTTTACCATATATATAAAGTTCAAATAATATAAATAGGAATACTGCATTTAAACTAATAAGCACTGGAAAATTAGCAGCTAAATCGAAACGAGCATTTAGCCATGAACCATGAGTGTTTATTATAGGATTAAAGAATAAAAACTTAGGGATAATTTCAACAAAAGCATCAAAACAAGTAAATTTAATTATTAGTTTAATGCCTTGATCAAAAAGCATTAGTACTATAAAAATAATAACTTTACATTTTGTTGTAAATCCTGAACTGAATTTTTCACTTGATTTATAAATGATTAAACCAGTAAGGGCAAAAAGAATTATTAAAGATAGATTTAATAGTGCATCATACAAGGTAGTAATTCTACCAGTAAATAATTCAAATAAAAAATAAGCTAACCACATAATTGGCAAAATTGATATTGTAATAAGCTTATCTTTGTTAAAAGAGCTTTTCATAAGGTCCTCCTAAATTTTACATAATACATATTTATGATTTTAGCATATAAATATTTAAAATTCATTAACTTAACAATTATTTTACTAATCTTGGTATAATAATATATATGAAGAAAAGGAAAAGATGATAGAAAAGGTAGGAGGAAAATAGATGTTAACAATTTTTGCAGTATCAGATTCTATAGGGGAAACAGCTGAGCAAGTAGCACAGGCAGCAGCAAGCCAATTCAGTGACAGAGTTGAAGTAAAAAGAGTTCCATATATTAAGTCTTTAGAAGATGTAGAAGAGTTAATGCAGGACGTAACAAAAGCTCAAAAGGCAATGATAGTATCAACTATTATAACTGTTAATGTACGTGAATACCTTACTCAGAAAGGAGTAGAAAATAATATATGGGTAGTAAATGTATTAGGACCTATAATTAATGTATCATCATCAATATTAAATCAGCAGCCGGAATATAATCCAGGTGCGATGTGGAAAACAGATGAAGCTTATTTTAAAAGAATTGAAGCAATGGAGTTTGCTATGCAATATGATGATAGTAAAGACTATCGAGGCATAAAGAATGCAGATGTAGTATTAGTTGGCCTTTCAAGAACTTCTAAGACACCTCTATGTATGTATTTAGCTAATAAAGGTATTAAAGCAATAAATATACCGTTAGTACCTGAAGTTGAAATTCCTAAAGAACTATATGAAATAGATAAACATAAAATATTTGGTCTTACAATCAATCCCCTTCAGCTTATAGAGATAAGAAAAAGGAGATTAGATAAATTCCATAGGATACCTTCTAATATTGAATATGCAAGTGATGAGAGGATACTAGAAGAGTTTGAGTTTTCAGATAAGATTATGAGAAGACTTGGCTGTAAAACAATAGATGTTACTCAAAGAGCTATAGAAGATACTGCATTAATTATTATAAAGATGATTAATAAATAGTACGATATATATTTAAACTGGAGGAGGATGGACATGAAGATAGGTTTAGTTTTAGCAGGCGGAGGAGCAAGAGGTGCATATCAAATAGGTGTTTGGAAAGCACTTATTGAATTAGGTATAGATAAATATATAAAGGTTGTATCCGGTACATCTATAGGAGCAATGAATGCAATGCTGTTTTTGCATGGGGACTATAATACAGCAGAAGAAATATGGTGCAATATAACCAAAGATCAAATCTTGCCAGTAGATGAAAAAGAACTTACGTTAAAAGGAATCTTATTCTTTTTAGGTGCAAAGAATATGGGGTTCGTTAAAAAGTATCTTCCCAATCTAGTTAAGGGGGGAACTATATCTAGGGATGGATTAGATGAAATATTAAAGAAGGTTGACTTTAATAAGATCAAAACTTCTGAAGTAACAGGCTATGCAGCATGTACAGAAATTCCAGAGATAAAGCCCAAGTACTTTAATATTAATAAACATACTACGGAAGAGATAAAAGACATATTATATGCTACATCAGCAGTACCATTATTATATGATAGCCAGATAGTTGAGGATATAACTTATCTAGATGGAGGTATAGTTGATAATGTACCAGTTCAGCCTGTATATGGTGAAGGCTGCGATATTATAATAGTAGTCCAGCTGACTTATGATAGTAAAGTTGATAGAAGCTTGTACCCTAACACTAAAATAATTGAAATAACTTATGAAGAAGGTACAGGCGGAGATCTTATGGGATTATTAGACTTTGATATTAATGTGGTTAAGAAGAGAATGGCTATGGGATATAAAGATACCATATACAAATTAAAGCCAATAATGGAGATGGCAAGAGCAATTGATCGAGATAATCTTAATAATAGTAATAGGGGAATATTGAGTAATATCTTTAAAAAGAACAAAAATTGATAAACTTTAGGAGAGACTTTTAGCTAACCATAAAAACATATATATGGATAGTTAAGAGTCTTATATTTTTGTTAATACTTAATGTTAGGTCAGTTTGTAGATACATTAAGCTATTTAGTTTTACATTTTTAATTCATAAAAGTAGTTGACATAATATATTTATAGTGTTATTATTAATTTTGTTGTCAGCGACAAATTCATTTAAGAATTTATCTAATAACACAAAATTTTAAATAACTTAAAAAAAACAAAGAAAATTGTTGACATAAGTTATTTAAGATGATATGATA
>CAKVNP010000358.1 GCA_934777095.1 uncultured Clostridium sp.
GCTAGTGGTTCCCACTACCAAGCCCACAACGGACTTTCACCGTCAAGTTGTTGCCCATGCTGGGCACACATAAAAAATAAGCTGTATCATAAAATGATACAGCTTATCTTTAAGCTATTTCTTTATTTTTTCTAGAATCAAATTTAGAATCTACTTTAAAGATAGCTTTTGATACCCTCTTATATAATAAATATGTTATAACACAATCAATAGCAGCTTTTATTCCATTGAAAGGAACTAATCCAGCAATTATATATTGAGTAATATTTACCTGCATTCCATAAGCAGGCAATAAGATATAAACATTAGCTAAAATCCCTGCTATCTGCATTACTATAGCTCCAGCTATCATACCTAATATTGCTGTCTTTTTACTCTTATTCCTATTATAAATCCACGCTGCTGGTACAACTAGCGCTATACCCACGATAATATTTGCTAACTCTCCTACTCCTGCTGTATGTGAACCCTTTAAAAATAATCTTAAAAATACCTTTAAAACTACTATTACTGCCCCTACTACTGGCCCATAAGCAAATCCTCCCATTAGAGCAGGTACTTCGCTTAAATCAATTGCCAGCCATGGAAAAATTGGTATTATCGGAAAATCGAAATACATTAATACTACTGCAATTGCCACTAACAATGCAATTTTAATTGATTTGTTTAAATTTTTTGTTGAATTCATAGTTACTCCTCCTAAAACTATCCCAGTGGAGGTATAAGTCATTATTTTTAAATATAGTTTTTGATAAAATAAAAAAATAATTCATTTTATAATAAAAATAGCCCTGATATAAATATATCAGGGCTATAACAAACGCTATACCAAAAAAAGTGACTCATTACCTTCTTTCATCCAGACTATACTGTCGGCTTCGGAATTACACCGAATCATGCTAAAAATTAGCTCGTGGGCTATACCACCGGTGGGGAATTGCGCCCCGCCCTGAAGATTATATTTTTATTACATTCTTATAATAATCTATTAGGTAATTTTTGTCAACTATTCTTTAATATCTTTCATTGTTAAGGAAATTCTTTTTCTCTTTTCATCAACTTCCATAATAGCAACTTTTATTACATCGCCTACCTTAACTATATCAAGAGGATGCTTAACAAATCTATTTGCCATTTGGCTCTTGTGTACTAATCCATCTTGGTGAACTCCAATATCAACAAAAGCACCAAAATCTGAAACATTTCTTACTGTTCCCATAAGAACCATCCCTGGCTGTAAATCCTTTAATTCAATAACACCAGTTTTTAAGATTGGTTTAGGCATATCTTCTCTTGGATCTCTTCCTGGTTTTTGTAATTCCTTGATGATATCCTGTAATGTCAATTCACCAACATTTACTTCTTTCGCAAGATTGCTTAATCCTTTAAGGCTGACTCTTTCATTAATATCATTTAAGTTCCTATTTTTTAAATCTTCTTCAGTATATCCTAATATACTAATCAGCTTTTTAGCTGCCTCATATGACTCTGGATGCACTGATGTATTATCTAAAGGTTCTTTACTTTCCATAACTCTTAAAAATCCTGCACATTGCTCATATGCTTTTTGACCTAAACGCTTAACCTTTAATAATTCTTTTCTGCTTTTAAAACCACCCATTTCATCTCTATAGGCAACGATATTATTTGCAATAGAACTATTAATTCCTGCAATATACGTAAGTAATGATGGCGTAGCCGTATTTAAATCCACACCTACCTTATTTACTGAATCCTCAACTACTCCTGTTAATGATTCATCAAGTTTTTTAGGTGTAACATCATGCTGATATTGTCCTACTCCTATAGCCTTTGGTTCTATCTTAACAAGTTCAGCCATTGGGTCTTGAAGTCTTCTACCTATTGAAATTGCACCTCTTATAGTAACATCTAAATCAGGATATTCTTTAGCTGCAAGTTCTGATGCTGAGTAAACAGAAGCCCCTGCCTCTGATACTATTACATAAGCCAATTCTTTTCCTGTTTCATTTTTTACTTCTGTAATAATTTCTGCTATTACTTCTTCTGATTCTCTTGATGCTGTTCCATTTCCTAATGAAATAACATCAACATTATATTTATTAATTAGCTCTTTTAACACCTTCTTAGTTCCTTCTACATCCTTTTTAGGTACTGTAGGATAAACTGTAGCTTTTTCAAGGAATTTTCCTGTTGGATCTAGTACAGCTACTTTACAGCCAGTTCTAAATCCTGGATCATATCCCATAACTACCTTACCTTTTATAGGTGGCTGCATTAATAATGCTTTAAGATTTTCTTTAAATATTAAAATAGCTCCTTCTTCACCTTTATCTGTAAGCTCATTTCTTACTTCTCTCTCAATTGCTGGGAAGATTAATCTCTTATATGAATCTCTAATAGCTTGTTTTATATATTCATCAGTAAACTGATTTTTTCTTAATAATCTATTATCTAAATAAGTCATGATCTTATCTTCATTTACATTTAATTTAACAGATAATACTTTTTCCTTTTCCCCTCTATTTATAGCTAATATTCTATGTGCAGGAATTCTATATATATCTTCACTATATTCATAGTACATTTCATATGGAGTTGATTCTTCGCTTGACCCTTTTGTTTCTATTTTTCCTTCTCTAAATACAACTTCCCTAATCCATTTTCTAAGTGCAGCATCATCTGAAATCTGTTCTGCTATTATATCTAACGCACCATTTATTGCATCATTTACATTTTCCACGCCTTTTTCTTCATTGATAAATTCTGCTGCAGCGTCCTGGATATTTCTTTTATTATCTCTATCTAGGATAATTTCTGCTAAAGGCTTTAAGCCCTTTTCTAAGGCAATTGTAGCCCTAGTTCTCTTTTTCGGTTTATATGGTCTATAAATATCTTCTACCTCAGTTAATGTATCAGCTTTTTCTAAAGCTTTAACTATCTCATCATTTAATTTCCCCTGCTCATCAATTAATCTTAAAACATCTTCTTTTCTCTCTTTAAGATTTCTTAAATATACGATTCGCTCATTAAATTTTCTAAGGACATCATCAGATAATCCTCCAGTCTGTTCCTTTCTATATCTAGCAATGAAGG
>CAKVNP010000359.1 GCA_934777095.1 uncultured Clostridium sp.
TGTCTCTTTGTTATTGCACACTGTACATGTACGGCTCTTTATACCAGTTTCTGTCTCTGTTGCTTCTTTTTCAATTTCTTCACTAACTGATACTTCTGCTAAAATGTGTACAACTACTTTATCTGCATATTCTGTATCTTCAATATGCCAGTTATGCTGCCCACACATATATTGTACCTTTCCTATCATATCATAGTCTAAATGAAGTGAAACTTTGACACCTTCAACCTTTTCTACTACACCGCCAGCCTTTAACGCAATAGAAGCTCCTTTAGTATATGCTCTGGTAAGTCCACCAGTTCCTAATAGTATGCCGCCAAAATATCTAGTTACTACCACTGCACAATCAGTTATTTCACTCTTTTTCATAACCTCAAGTATAGGAATACCTGCCGTCCCTTGTGGTTCTCCATCATCACTATATCTTTGTATACCCATATTAGAACCAATTACATAAGCCCAACAATTATGTCTTGCCTGCTTATGCATAGATTTTATTTCATTAACAAAAGCCTTTGCTTCCTCTTCATTTTCTACTCTCTTAGCATAGCCAATAAACTCTGATTTCTTTTCAATAAAACTATCTTCACCATAATCTCTTATAGTTACATATGCCATTTTTCCAGTTCCTCCTTAATTATCTTTATCCCATCAATAATCTTCTGATCCTTTGTCTGTGAAAATCCTATTCTAAAATATCTATCACCTACAGAGCTTCCTAAATAGAATACTGCTCCTGGTGTAATAAATACATTTTTCTCCTTTAATTTAGAGAAAAGAACTTTAGAACTTATAGATTCATCTTTAATCTTTAAATAGAAGCTTAATCCTCCATAAGGTTCATTAAATTCCACAAATTCATTTAATTCTTTTTCTATCAGATTTTTCATCAAAATATATCTCTTTTTATATTCTTCCTTCAAGGAATAGATATATCCCTTCCAATAGCTATCGCTGATATACATCTCTAGTGCCCTCTGCATTAAAGTCGATGTAGCAATATCTGTATTAATTTTAGAATTCTGCATAGCTTCATTAAAATTTGAAGGAGATACTATATATCCAAGTCTTATTCCTGGCAGAAATATTTTAGAAAAACTTTTTATATACACTACCCTGTCATTATTGTCTAATAATTTAAATGGTTCATGTACTATGCTATCATCATAGATAAGCTCTGAAAGGTAGTCATCTTCAATTATATAAAAATCATATTTTTCTGCAAGTTCTAGTATTTTTTTCTTTTTTTCACGGCTATAGGAAATTCCCGTTGGATTATGGAAATAACTCATGGTATAAAATAATTTAATCTTATGTCTCTTCAGCACCTTTTCAAACTCTGTAATATTTATTCCATCATCTTCTAACTCAACTTCAAAAGTATTAGCTCGTCTCCACTTAAATACAGAAAGTGCACCTGCATATGTAGGCGATTCAACTATTACATTATCCCCAATATTTAAAATTGCCTTTGAAGCTATATCTATCCCCTGCTGCGCTCCTGATACTATTAGCACATCATCTAAATTAAGTTTATTATCCCAGAATACATTATTAATAGTTTTTCTAAGCTCAGTATATCCTAATGGTTCCTGGGTAATTAATGCATCAGCACCATCCCTATCAAGAACTTTATTAATAACTTCTTTAAAGCCCTCTATCGGAAAAATCACTTCCTTGGAAGTTTCCCCAGTAAAATCTATTATTTCCTTATCACTATTAGCAGCTGCCTTAATTTCCTTTGAATATTCCCTTTTAAAACCATGGATTACTTCCCTCTTCTTTACAAAGGTTCCTGCTCCCACTTTCTGTTCAGCATATCCTTCACTTACTAATTTTTTATAAGCAGAAATAATAGTATCATTGTTAACCTCTAACAGCTTGGCTAATCCTCTGATAGTAGGCAGCTGTTCCCCGCCAGCTATTTCCTTTGCACTTATCAGCCTTTTTATATTATTGGCCACCTGCATATACTTAGGCTCATAATCATTAAATGCTATTTTGAAATTTTCCATAATAACCCCCTTTAATTAATGATGAATGATGAATTAAAGATTATGAATTAAGGATGAAATTCCTCCAGAATTTCTTTAATATAAATTTCAAAAAACTCTGGAAGAGTTTTAACCTACATTCATCATTCATAATTCATAATTCATAATTGAAAAAAGAGGCTAAGCCTCTTTTTTTTTATTGAATAATGTTTGTTACGAATTGTGCTGTTTTATTATAGCTTTCTTCATCTACTTCAACTACCATAAATGTTCCGTTTTCCTGATAGTCTTCTTCTAAAACTCTGCCGTTTCTATGAAGGAATGATCCTATATCTGCTCTATCATAAGGAATTAAGAATTCACATTTTTTCATTTTATATGGAAGCTTTTCTTCTATTTCTGCTAGTAAGCTATCAAGATTTATTCCTTCCTTAGCAGAAATTTCAATTGTATTATAGTCTTTTACTGCTTCCCTGATTTCTTCTAGAAGCTCTTCGTCAGCTTTATCAATTTTATTTAATACTAAGATAGTTTCCTTATCCATTGCATTTAATTCTGTAAGTACTTCTTCAACAGCTTTAATCTGTTCTAAAGCAGAATCTGAAGATGCATCTACTACATGACATAAAAGATCAGCATAAATAACTTCTTCTAAAGTAGATTTAAATGCTTCTACTAAATCATGAGGAAGCTTTCTAACAAATCCAACAGTATCAGTTAAAGTTATTACACCCTTATTATTTAAGATAATTGCTCTAGTTGTAATATCTAATGTAGCAAACAGCATATCTGCTTCAAATACTTTTTCTTTTCCTTGTACTTCCTTTTGAGCTGCTACATCACATAATGCATTTCTAAGTGTAGATTTACCTGCATTAGTATAGCCAACTAAAGATACTTTTGGAATGCTTTCCTTATTTCTCTTTTCTCTTTGAGTTTCTCTTATTTTCTTAATCTTTTTAAGTTCTGCATTTAAGTCATAAATTTCTTCTTTGATATGTCTTCTATCTATTTCAAGCTTCTTTTCACCAGGCCCCTTAGTACCTATACCACCACCAGTTCTTGAAAGTACAGTTC
>CAKVNP010000360.1 GCA_934777095.1 uncultured Clostridium sp.
AATTGCTGTTCACTGCCCCTATATTTAGTTGCTCTAGCATAATTTTCATGAGCACCATCAATTGCTTGTAACTCAACTTTAGGTAATGGAGATGTTGGATAGATAAGTTTATTATCATCATCTAGTGCATTCACTTGTCCCGGTACCAATAAAAGGAAAGCTACTAATATAGCAAGTACTTTCTTTAATATTTTCATAAAACCCCCTCCTTATCATTAAGTATACCATATCTTCGCTTTTATTCATAATAGAAAAAAGACTTCATAAAGTCGATTTCACTTTACAAAGTCTTTTTGATTTTTAAGAATTATTGTACTGTTTGTCCATTTAATACAGCTTTAATTGCTGCAACATTTTCAGCAACACTGTTATCATCAGGAATCATATAGTAAAGTTTGTTATTTGGCATATAAGCTCCACCTGTTTGCATAACACCTTTACCATCAAATTGTTTTTGCGTAAATGTCCATGATGCCATATCATTTACTTGCATTTGAATTAAATCAGTAATGTTACTAGATGACATATTTGTTTCAAAGCTTCCTGCAATCGAGTTTAAAACACTTGAATAATTTGTAATAATTGCAGGAGACATCATTTTTTTCATCATTGCCATTAAAACATCTTGTTGATGTTTTACACGCATATTATCACCATCAGCAAAAGCATGTCTTTCTCTTGAGAATGATAATGCTTTTTGTCCATCAATATGTTGTACACCTTTTCTAAATGTAGTTCCATCAAAAGCAGTAAATGAACTATCAGAATCTAAATCAATTCCACCTAAGGCATCAACCATAGTAATTAATGAAGTAAAATTAACACGTGCATAGTAGTTAATATCAATACCTAAGAAATTATCCATTGTTTTAACTGTATTTTCAGGACCAGCTAAACCAGAGTGAGTTAATTTATCTTTTTTACCTTTATTAGCTAAAGTTACATAGTAATCTCTAGGGATAGATGACATTAAAATTTGTTTTGTTTTAGGATTTACTGTAACAATCATATTAACATCTGATCTCGAAACAGTAGATACTTTACCATATGTATCAATACCTGAAATATAAACTGTAAATGGTTTAGATGTTACATCAACGTCTTTTGCAAAGTTATTAACTTTAGAATCAACATCATAAGACCAAATTTCTTTTGTTTCACCTGAAAAACTTTCATGTGCTTCTTCAAACATACCATTATATGCTGTGTTTACTAAAATAGCATGTACAGTATTGTTATAAAGATCATCGGCTAATTTAGAATAATCATCACTTGTTTCATCATATGAAATACTTGATTGTTCTTGTTTAGCTTTAGCAATAATTTGATTCATATCTTTTTTTGCATCATATTGTAAGTTATATTCAATAGATTCGTTTTTAAGATCTGATAAGCTTTTAATTTTGCTATCTTTTAATACTAATACTGCATAATGTACTGTTGTTTTATCTGCACCAGAGATTTTATTTAATGTAGAACTTCCCTTAGCTACATAAACAGAACCAATTAATAAAACAATACTTAATACTAATGAAATAATTTTTCCAATAGATTGTCTTGCATTTACTGCATGTTTTCCTTTTGATGGTTTCATAAAGAAATACATAAGTAATGCAAGTAGTGCTAATACAACAACTAAAATAATCATGTATTTAGTTGGTACAACACCTAATTTAAATAATAAGAATAGCAAAGCAACTGAAGCAATAACTTGAATTGTTAGTACTACAGGCCATGATATTACCTTTTTTAATACTTTCATATCAATTTCCCTCATTTCTTTCTTCAAAAGAATAGCACATTTGATATGACATTTCAATTTTTTACAAAATATTATCTTTTTATTTATATGAATTTAATATGATTACCCAAAAATTATATCTAATACAATAAAAAAGAATCATGATTTTTCAAGTTATAAATAAACCAGGGGTATCGATATATACTCCTGGCTTTTTCTTTTGACTACTTTAGTATCTTCTAATTTTTAGTAACTTTCTATCAAAGAATCAAATGTTTCTTGTTCTTGTTGTATAATGGTAGACATACCCATTAAAGAATATTTATCAGATTGTTTAAAGGTGATGACAGACAATTTATTTTTTTCTTTAAGCATCACCATGAATTCAGAAACAAGTTCACCAATTCCTATATATTGTTCTTCAATAATTTCATCTATTAATTTTTTTAATTCTTTTACCGTAGTATTAGTAATTTCGTCATCAAATTTTTGTATATTATGTATTTTTTCATGAACATAACAATGTATTGAAAATGACTTTGCTTTCTTATTACTAAATTCATCACTATATATTAATTTTTTCATTTTTGACTCGCCCATCTTAAATAATTGATGAGACAATATTTCATCGTCTATATAATTTGCATGTTTCAAATAATTACGAGCAATTGCATGTTGAATTTGGTATGC
Organism: uncultured Clostridium sp.; assembly: GCA_934777095.1. Classification (GTDB taxonomy): domain Bacteria; phylum Bacillota; class Clostridia; order Clostridiales; family Clostridiaceae; genus Clostridium. Next base: position 2,432 of record CAKVNP010000360.1, read on the forward strand.
ATGAGGTCTTATAGTTGCAGCCATTTTCAAATGATTAAGAGCTTTTTCATAATGATTTTGCTTTTGTTCAGCAATACCTAATTGAAGCCAATAAAAGCTAATATCATTATAGTAATCTTTTACAGAGTAATATATTTCTAAAATTTCCGGTATGCTTAAATCAAAATTGTTTTTCAATATATCTTCTTTCAAAATACTTTCAAATATTATTCGCCAATAATTTTCAACTTTTTCAGATACATATTTACTAATCCATTTTAATGTACTTATAATAGATTCTATCTTTTTATCTTTGTCCACTATATCCCATAACTCATTCATTAATAAATTATTCTTGATAGATAAACCATTACTATCTTCCTTAATAAAATCTAATAAATTTTCATCATTGAAAGTTGATTGTCTTACATCAATACTATTAGTGTTATTATATTTTAAATTATAATAATTAAACGAATACCTAGATGTAAGCATTTCTCCTGGATAATAAGGCAAATCTGCTTTATCAAAAATTAATAAATCAATATACAGTGATTTTATTTGTTCAGAAGATTTTGATATTTTACTTATGGTTCTCCCTATATTTTTTCTAAATCCCTCGCCATATGTTAAGTCGGTTAATAAGTTTATAAT
>CAKVNP010000361.1 GCA_934777095.1 uncultured Clostridium sp.
CATCAAGAATAAGTGGTTTTTTAATGACTATATTTTTACATTCAGGCATATCATCTCTATACCTTATAATATCGTCATTCGTAATGATTATACGGCTTAAAAACACTTTTGTTCTTTTATCTACTTTTGTGTTCCTGACTTGATAGCGGCTTGTGCAGCAGCTAATCTTGCTATTGGAACTCTAAATGGAGAACATGATACATAAGTTAAACCAACATTATGACAGAATTCTACTGAAGCAGGATCTCCACCATGTTCACCACATATACCTAATTTAATATCTGGTCTTGTTTGTCTACCTTTATTAACTGCCATTTTAATTAATTCTCCAACACCTTCAAAATCTATTTTAGCAAATGGATCTGATTCATAAATTTTATTTTGATAATATGAATCTAAAAATTTACCAGCATCATCTCTTGAAAAACCAAATGTCATTTGAGTTAAATCGTTTGTTCCAAATGAGAAGAATTCTGCTTCTTCTGCTATTTTATCTGCAGTAATAGCTGCTCTTGGTATTTCAATCATTGTACCAATATGATATTTAATATCTGAATTTTTTTCTTTTTTAACTAATTCAGCAGTTTCTACTACAATATCTTTTACGAATTTTAATTCTTTTACTTCACCAACTAATGGTATCATTATTTCTACTGTTATATCATATCCATCTTCTTCATGAACTTCAATAGCTGCTTCCATTAATGCTCTAGTTTGCATTCTTGCAATCTCTGGATATGTAACGTCAAGTCTACATCCTCTATGACCCATCATTGGATTAAATTCATGTAATTCATCTATTTTGTTTTTTAAATGTTCTATTGTAACATTCATATCATTAGCTAAAGCAATAATATCTTCTTCTAATGTAGGTAAGAATTCATGTAAAGGTGGATCTAAATAACGAACTGTCATTGGTAATCCTTTTAATTCCTTATACATTGCTTTAAAATCACCTTTTTGGAATGGTATTAATGCATTTAAAGCTTCTACTCTTCCTTCTACAGTTTCTGATAGAATCATTTTTCTTATTTTTGGAATTCTTTCTTCATCAAAGAACATATGCTCTGTACGGCATAAACCTATACCTTCAGCACCTAATTCAACAGCTTTTTTAGTATCTCTTGGATTATCGGCATTAGTTCTAACACCTAGTGTTCTATATTTGTCAGCCCAAGCCATTATTCTTCCAAAATCACCAGTTACAGTTGCTTCTACTGTTTTGATATCACCTTTATATATTTTTCCTGTTGTTCCATCTAATGAAATATAATCTCCTTCATGGAATGTATATCCACCCAATTCAAAATGTTTTTCTTCTTCATTTATTTTAATTTCACCACATCCAGATACACAGCAAGTACCCATACCACGAGCTACTACTGCTGCATGAGATGTCATTCCTCCACGTACTGTTAAAATACCTTGAGCAGCTACCATACCTTCTATATCTTCTGGAGTAGTTTCAAGTCTTACTAAAATTACTCTTTCACCATTACCGCCAATTCCTAGTTTTTTAGCAGTTTCAGCTGTAAATACCACTTTACCTGCTGCTGCTCCTGGACTAGCTGGAAGTGCTGATCCTATTACTTCACCATTTTTTAGTGATTCACTATCAAACATTGGGTGTAATAATTGATCTAGTGATTTTGCTTCTATTCTAAGTACTGCTTCCTCTTCAGTAATCATTCCTTCATCTACTAAATCACAAGCAATTTTTATAGCTGCAGGAGCAGTTCTTTTACCATTACGAGTTTGTAAGAAATATAATTTACCTTCTTCAATTGTAAATTCCATATCTTGCATATCTCTATAATGATTTTCTAGTTTTTGAGCAAGTTCCATAAATTCTTTATAGCATTCTGGCATATCTTCTTCTAGTTTTGTTATAGGTTGTGGAGTTCTAACACCAGCAACTACATCTTCACCTTGTGCGTTTATTAAGTATTCTCCAAATATACCCTTTTCTCCAGTAGATGGATTACGAGTAAATGCTACACCTGTACCACTTGTTTCTCCTTTATTTCCAAATACCATTGATTGAATGTTTACAGCTGTTCCCCAGTCTCCTGGAATATCATTCATTCTTCTATATACAATAGCTCTTGGATTATCCCATGAACGGAATACAGCTTTTACAGCACCCATTAATTGATCTATTGGATCTTGTGGAAATTCTTCTCCATTCATAGCATTTTTATATACTTCTTTAAATCTTACTACTAACTCTTTTAAATCTTCTACAGTAAGTTCAGTGTCATAATGTATTTCTTTTGTTTCTTTTACTTCATCTCTTATTTTTTCAAAGAAACTTTTTGGTACTTCCATAACTACATCTGAATACATTTGAATAAATCTTCTATATGAATCATAAGCAAATCTAGGATTATTTGTTTTTAAAGCAAATCCTTCTACTGCTTCATCATTTAAACCTAAATTTAATATTGTATCCATCATACCAGGCATTGATGCTCTAGCACCACTTCTAACTGATACTAATAATGGATCATTTATATCTCCTAATTTTTTTCCCATTTCATTTTCTAGATTGTGTAAATTAGTTAGAATTTCTTCTTCTATTTCTTTTGAAATAGTCTTTCCATTTTTGTAATATGCTGTACAAGCTTCAGTAGTAATAGTAAACCCATTTGGAACTGGAAGTCCAAGACTAGCCATTTCTGCTAAATTAGCTCCCTTACCACCTAACAAATTACGCATATCTTTATTACCTTCTTTAAAAGCATAAACATACTTTGTCATTGTATTCCTCCTATTCTATACATTTTCATTATATCATGGAAAATTAAAAAAAAGAACATTTAATGTTCTTTTAAAAATTAAAATTTACTTTTATTGGAGTTAATTCATTATGTGGCAATTCACTTGTTAATTCAAAAAATATATTTGTTCCAAATCCATATAATACATTACTATTTTTATTTATAAATAATGTATGATAATATCCCGCTGATACAGAATCAATTCCACTTGCTACTGTAGTTGGAATTTTAACATCATTTAATGTTCCATTACCAAGTTGTCCATATGAATTATTACCCCAT
>CAKVNP010000362.1 GCA_934777095.1 uncultured Clostridium sp.
AAAGAATACCGATACATTAATTAAATTAGATGAAATGATTAATGAAATAAGTAAAATGAACACTATTAATTACACTGAGCAAAGCTGGATTAATTTGTTCAATGTTAAAGAAGAAGTACTTGAATCATTAGTAGATAACTGTGCTGAAAAGAAATTGGATAATCTTTATTTAAAGTTGAAAATAGCAATGGATAATTTGGAGCCAGTAATTGAATATGACGAAATTGAAGTAATGATAAATAGGGCAAGAGAGTTAAAAGATTATTTATATACTGAAAATACATATAATGAATTAATAGATTTAGTAGATGAAGCTGAAAGATTAATCTTTAATGATTCTACCTCTAAGAGTCAGGTGGAAAAAATGAATAAGGATTTAACAGAAGCTTTTAATAAATTAAATTTTAGAGATGATAAAAAAGAATTAGAAGATTTATTAAAGTATGCTGATACTATTAATGATATGAAATTAGTGGGTACAGAAAACCTAAAACAGGTAAGGTGGTACAACTTTACAAATATTAGGGAAATAAGCAGAGATACGCTTTACGATACACAAAAATGCATTGAAGAGTGTAACTTAGCAATTTCAAGATTAAAATATTATATCGATGAATTAATGATAAAATAATAGAGATACATTTGGTTTTATTTTGTTTCTATAACTGTTGAAATAAAATCAATGTATTTTTTACTTATATTTTTAAAAATGTATAATAAAAGAAAATATATTTAGGGTGGAGGTATAAATGTTAGGTACAATAATTAATTCATTAGCAATAATTGCTGGCTCAATAATTGGTTTATTAGTTAAAGGGGGGATTCCAGAAAGAGTAAGTGATACCATTATGAAGGGATTGGGATTATGTGTTATATACATAGGGATTACTGGAGCTCTCAAGGGAGAAAATACTATAATAATTATTATATGCATGGCTATTGGGGCTCTTATAGGAGAATTAGTGGACATAGATAAAAGATTAAATTCTTTAGGTGAATTTATAGAATGTAAAATCAATGCAAAGAAATCTCTAAACGGTAATGTTTCAATTGCTCAAGGTTTTGTATCGTCAAGTCTACTATTCTGCGTTGGGGCTATGGCAATAGTAGGATCATTGGAAAGCGGTCTTCAAGGAAATTATAACACTCTATTTACAAAGTCAATTTTAGATGGAGTATCCTCAATTATTTTTACAGCTATTTTAGGAATTGGAGTTGTTTTTTCTGCGATAGCAGTTTTTTTATATCAAGGTGCAATAACTATATGTGCTTCACTATTATCAGGAGTATTAAGTGAAACTGTCATCATATCAATGACAGCCGTGGGCAGCTTGTTGATTTTAGGATTAGGATTTAATATGTTAGGTGTAGCAAAAATTAAAGTTGCAAATTTACTTCCGGCAATATTTTTACCAATAATATTTGGTGCTTTAGGATTTTTGTAATAAGTATGTATTGTAATTTCAGTAAAATAATAGCATAATAGTTATTATTAAAGAGGTGATATAATGATAATGCATAATTATATTATTAGAACTGAAAAAGGAAATTTTATATTTAATGACGATAAAGCCATTAGAAAAGAAACAGAAAGAGCTGCTAAAGAATTAAATAATAATAGTGTAATTCCTTGTAAATTATTATGTAAATATACACCTAAGATACATCAGAATTTAATTAAGAATATTAAATATTTTATTTGTAATTTTATGTCATATGATTATTATGGAGATGGATTTGCATTGAATTTTTCGGGCTATCCTCATGACGAATGCGATAGTTATCTTACAAATATAAAAATTAGCTCTAAAGATTACTCAATTCTTGGTATAAGAATAGGTGATAGTATAAATGAACTTGATGATAAGCTAATTGTATATGGTTATAAGAGAATGGCCAGGAAAGAATTTGAACGTAAATATGTTTATAAAGATGGACATGTTGTCATAAAATGTGATGAAGAAAATGGTAAAATTGCAACAGTCAATGTAAGCGTAAAAACATTTTATTTAGGAAATAGAATTTATTAATCTCTAACTTATGTTAGAGATTTTTTTTGCTAATGATAAATATGGTAAAATAAGTCTAATTTTAGTATAATACAATAAAATGACAATATTATGTAAGGAGAATTAATAATGCTAACTGATAATTATATGAGCTATGATCAGTATTTAGACTGTGCAGATAAGGAAGAACGAGAAGTAATTGATAAGTTGTTTGAACAATGTATTCTTGATATAAAAGATTTAAATAAGATTATGAAGATAAAAGAGAAAATAAACATTCTAGTAATAACATCTACAAAATGTAAAGATTCTGCTACAATTGTACCATTTTTACTAAAAATTAAGGAGATAAATAATAATATAGAAGTTAATTTTTTGCTTAAGAACGAAAATGAAGAGCTGTTAAAAGAGCTTTCAGGAGAAAGCAGAGTGCCTACATTTTTAATTTTAGATCAGGAAAATAATGTTTTAAGGAAGTTTGTAGAATTTCCAATTGGGGTTAAGGAAATATTAAGTTCATCACCAGTAGAGGAAACACAAGATATAGTTGATTCTATGAGAAGTGGATTATATAATAAGTTGATTCAAGATGATATAATTAAATTTATTACAGGAGAAGGATATGAATATTATCCATTTGAGAGAAAAGATAAATAAATCTTTTATCATCTCACAAAATATAAAGTATATTAATAATTATAGAAATATTTTTAGGAAGATTATATGTTTTTAAATAGGGGAAAAAGAGAAAACGTTAAAAAAATTTTTACCACTGAAGAAGCAAAGGAAATCGCAAAAAAATTAAAAATCGATTTTAATAGTTCAAAATTTAATCTCCATCAATTTTTAATGGGTATTAATGTAGAACTAGAACATGGTACTAGATTTCCTAATGCAAATGTCACTAATGATAATCCAATATTAACTGGAAAAATTGCATTAGCACATTTGTTAGAATTTCCTGATTATTATACTAGATTAAAAAAACTTGAAGATGAAGCAAAGGC
>CAKVNP010000363.1 GCA_934777095.1 uncultured Clostridium sp.
AATACATCTGGTTCATCCATAATAAGCAGATCAGGAATATTAATCATTCCTCTAATTATTTGGATAAGTTTAAATTCACCACCACTAAGGTCAGAAATTATAGAATTTTTATATTCCATTAAGTTTGTAAGGTTTAACTGTTTATCAATAATTTTTTCATAATTATTGCCGCCCATAGCTTCAAATTTATCTAAAGCTTCTTGATATTTTTCTAGTAAAGTTTCTAGATCAGAAGTTGTACCCATTTCAGCACAGATAGAATCTATTTCATTCTGTAGCTTAATAAAATCTTCTCCTAGATATTCAAAAACTGTGATTTTTCTAGATTTATCAACTTCTGAGAACTGGCTTACATAGCCAATAGTGCAATTTGGAGCTATTTCAACAGTACCATCATACATATATTTTTCAGGATCTCTGATTATATCTATTAATGTACTTTTACCACTTCCATTAGTTCCTATAAAAGCACAATGCTGTTCAGGTTCTAAAGTAAATGAAATATCCTTATATAAATCTTTGTCAGGAAATGAATAGGATAAGTTAGTAACTTTTATCATATGTTTACCTCTCTTTATCATTAAAAAAGAGCCTATAAAATAAGCCCTTTATATATTATCTTATTAATCAATTAAGCATTATTCTATATAGTAAAGACTTTTAGTAAGCTTAACATTGATAGCATAACATTTATTTAACTTAAGTTCAATGATTTAATCTTTTGGAATAAAGGGATAATTTATGAAAGCTTGAAGTTCATATCTTAAAGTTGTAAGATATGAATAGAAGGTTTATGTAAAAAATTAGCTAATAGGCAAACTATTATGAGGTAAAGGGGAGTTAGTATAAGTATGCATTTTGGATTTTCTTTTGTAGGATTAATTATATTTTTACTACCTATGATGATTAATATGGTTTATGTAATTTATCCGCCAAAGAACAATATTGAAGAGGATAATGAAAATAAAAAAACTTCCATTTTAGAAATAATAGAAAACTCTACTACGATAGCATACGTAATTATATTATGTATTTTAATAAGTAATAAAAGTCTAAATTATAGAAGTCCATTATTGTATATAAGTGGTGTATTCCTAGTATTATATTACATTGTATGGATTAGATACTTTATAGGTGGGCGAGATGTTAAACTCCTTGGGAAAAAATTCTTATTTATCCCCTTGCCATTAGCAGTTTTTCCAGTGTTATATTTTATATTTGCAGCTTTATGGATGAATAATTATCTAGCGGTAGCAGTAATGTGCATCTTTGGAATTGCTCATAATATAATTTCATATCAAAGCTTTTATGTAAAAGAGTAGTAGAGGTTAGAAAAAATTAAAAAATAGATAAACGGAAATATCTTTAGACAGATCTGGGAGTATAAGATGGAAAAAGTGAACGGCATGTTGGGGTAAATTGTAAATTTGTTATAATCTTTATTAATAAAATATAGATTATACTTTTATTGCATAAAAGGCTGTCTATTAAATGGTTTTAAATCATTTAGGTAGATGGTCTTTTTTTGTTATAATTGTATTAACAAGGAGAATAAAAGTATGGGAAAAGTTTTAGATGAATTATTAATGGAGAATATAGTAAACTTTTTTGGACACAATATTATTGAATTTTAATAAAGAGGTGATATTATGAAATCAAACCCAGATGATAGAAGTGATAACGTAGAAAGAATTCAAGAGAATATTAATAATACAATAAAAAATATTAATCTTGCTAATGAAGTTATTGCAGAATCTAATAATTCTAAGGAAATTGAAAATATGAAGGAAAGAAATCAGCGAAGAGAAGAATCATTAGAAGCTATGAGAAGTGAAATAAAAGAAGAAGCAATGGCTAATAAAAATCATATGAAATAGATAGCAAGTGATTTTAATAAATTGATAATTAAATATAGTATATAAGTTAAGCCTTAGAAAGTTATAGATTAATGACTATTTTAAGGCTTTACTTATTTTAGAGAAATTATTGAAGGGGGAAAGTCATATGCCTGAATTACCTGAAGTAGAAACAGTTAGGAGAATTATTAAGCCACAGATTGTGGGCATTAAAATAAATAATGTAAAATTTAATAAGGATAAAATTATTGCACATCCTTCAGTTAAAGAATTCTGTGAAGGAGTAGAAAACAGGACCATTACAGATATAACAAGGAAAGGAAAATTTTTAAGAATAATTTTAGATGACAAATCTACTATGGTAGTACATTTAAGAATGACTGGCAAACTTCTGGTAACACCTCCTAAAATGACAGAAGAAAAGCATACTCATGTAATAATGTCATTAAGTAATAATCAGCAGTTAAGGTATCTTGACTCACGTTCATTTGGCCGTTTTTGGCTTATAAAAAAAGATGAGGAAGATACTTTTACAGGAATGAGTAAATTAGGAATTGAACCTTTTGATACTAAGCTTAATGCAGACTACTTAAAGTCTAAAATAGGCAAAAGAAGTAAGCCGATAAAAGAAATGCTACATGATCAATCAATTGTAGCTGGTATAGGTAATATATATTCTGATGAGATTTTGTTCTATTGTTGCATATATCCAGCTAAGTTATGCAAAGATTTAAATGATGATGAATGGAGAAAGTTAGCGGAGGGCATTCCTTATATAATGAACTGGGGTCTTGAAATCGACAAAACAACTCCTGAAAGATTTTTAAGCGAAAGAAATGAAGGTTATACAAAAATAGAGCTGCTTAAGGCCTATGGTCATGAAGGAAAACCTTGTTCTAATTGTGGAACTAAACTTAAAAGAGTTATTATTTATGGCAGAAGCAGCTGTTATTGCAGTAATTGCCAAAGGGAAACTATTTAGTTACATAAGTACTCATTTGTCCTGGACTTAATTTAATAAAATTTATAAATTATCTTATAATGTTATAAGGCACAAAATAAATATTATTGGCACAAATTGAATATAAAATGGCATTAAAAGAGATAAAAATTAAGACCAGTATTTGCAGCATATTGTAGTAGAA
>CAKVNP010000364.1 GCA_934777095.1 uncultured Clostridium sp.
GAGTATATAAAAAATTTATTCCCTCATAGAATTGAATCTTATCTATAAAATCTAAAAACTCCTTGCCATAATCAGCACCTGTTTTTTTAAAATATTTCTTTTCTTTTATTTTAAATTTTGAGTTTTTCTTAATTATATCATGATTTCCATAAATCAAATAAATTTTATCCTTTTCAACAAATTTATTCAATACCTTAAAGATTTCTTCATATGCATACGCTATTTCAAAGAAATTTTTATTTTTCCATAACTCGTCGCCATCTCCTACCTCCACATAAGTATAACCGTTTCTTAAATATCTTTTTAAAGCTGTTAAATAAATGTTTCTGTTTGGCAGAAGAGCATCATAATATGTTCCATCACCACGATGGATATCTGAGATAAACACTATCCTGTCTTTTCCATCAAAAGAGACTTCAATTGCATTATTATATAGGTTTTCTAAACTTTTTTTAGACATCTTAAACCTCTTATTAAATATTTTATACACCATTATATGATTTATAATCATAATAATTTAAAACCTTCTTTATAAATTTGCTCTCTTTGGTGCAAACTAATATTACTATAAAGTTTAAGAAGGTGATTTACTTGTGTCTATAAAAAATTCTTCTAAAAAAATACTAGCAGTCTTAGTTATGCTGCTAAGTACATATTTACTAATTTATAGTGCTTATTCTCCAAGCAAAGAAGAACTTTCCGTGCTTAAGGAGGAAATTTTACAGTTAAATAAGAATGATAATACAGAAAATGAAGAACAAAAAGAAGAGTTTAAAGGTATTTTAGAAAATTTATTCCTAAATAGAAATTCATCTATCCTATCAAGGGACAGCGAAGGCTTAAAATGCTTTTATGACATGGATAAAAAGCCTAGCAAATGGGCTTACGAAAGTGAATTGCAGAAAATAAATTACTTTGCCAATTGGTCAGAAAAACAAGGAAGCCATTTCACCAAAATAAACTCAATAATTAAAATAAGCAAAGTAAAAGAAAAAGAACCTGACCTATATACTGTAATCTGTTATGTATCTACTGATTTTCATTATAGCTATGAAGACCAACCTGGAATTGATAATAGATTCAAGCTTGGCACCTGCCATTACATCAACTTAAAAAAGCAGGACGATAAATATGTTATCACTAAAGAATGGTATACTGATCCTTTAGCTGATTCTTTAGATATGAAAAATATAAAATCCGATGATATCAAGACCTTCATACTTTCTCATGAAAAGCCTGAATTCACTCTTGATGAAAGGACTGAAAAAGCTATCAACTACGCCCATACTTATTGTGGTGTTGCTGATGATGAGGAGCATTTATTTAAATATAATAAGAATTATAAAAACTTCAATCCTGATGGTGGAGATTGTGCTAATTTTGCTTCACAGATATTATTTGAAGGCGGCGGCTTTAAGAAAAACGACATATGGAATTATGAAGCAAGGTCTGGTACAAAATCATGGGTAAATGCACAAGGCTTTAAAAATTATATGGTTAACAGTGGCATGGCTTCCTATATTGCTAAAGGAACTTATTCAGAAATTTATAAAGATGCCTTTAACTTAAGACCTGGAGACTTTGTAGGCTATGAAAAGAAGGGACGTATAACTCATATTTCTACCGTAACAGGCTTAGACTCTAAAGGATACCCTTTAGTAACCTGCCATAATACTGATAGACTTCTTGTACCATACGATTTAGGCTGGAGCAATTCCAATATAAAATTCCATCTTATAGATGTTCACTATTAAAAAAAGAGCTTTTACAAGCTCTTTTTTTAATGATCAATTATGAATTACGAATTATGAATTATGGTTGAAATTCCTTTGGGAATTTCTTTTCAATATATTTTCTTGTTAACTCCTATGGAGTTACTTCCTTAATTCATCATTCTTCATTCATAATTCGTAATTAATTAAAATATTGAGAACTTAAGGATTACCATGCCAAATACTATTGCAACTACTGACATAAGTTTAATTAAGATATTGATAGCTGGTCCTGAAGTATCTTTAAATGGGTCACCAACTGTATCACCAACAACTGCTGCCTTATGGTTATCAGAACCCTTGCCTCCACAGTTTCCTGCTTCAATATACTTCTTAGAGTTATCCCAAGCTCCACCTGCATTAGACATCATAATTGCTAATGAACCTCCAAGCAAGCCTGCTACTCCATTTGGTCCTAGGACAATACCTACTACTAATGGTGTTGCTAATGCTATAATTGCAATAACTATTAATTCTTTTAAAGCAGAACGAGTACAGATATCGACACAAGAAGCATAATCTGGATCTGCCTTTCCTTCCATCAATCCCTTAATTTCTTTAAATTGTCTTCTAACTTCTACAACAATCTTGCTGGCAGCTCGTCCTACTGCACTCATTGTAAATGAAGAAAATAAGAATGTAACCATTGTTCCAATAAATAAACCTATTAAAACATTAGGATTTAAAACAGATAAATCAAAAGTAAAATCTATATTGTGTGATGTTGCTAATTGTTCAATGGAATCTTTATAGGCAGCTATAAAAGCAAGAGCTGTTAATGCAGCTGATCCAATTGCAAATCCCTTACCAGTAGCTGCGGTAGTGTTTCCTAAAGAATCTAAAGCATCAGTTCTATCTCTTACTTCATCTGGAAGTCCTGCCATTTCAGCAATACCACCTGCATTATCAGCAACTGGCCCATAAGCATCTGTTGCTAAAGTAATTCCCAATGTAGATAACATACCTACTGAAGATATTCCTATACCATAAAGACCTAATGCTGGATCATTAGCTCCACCTGCAACAATATAACTAACTAAAATTGCTACACCAATTATTATTACTGGTAAAGCTGTTGATTTCATACCAACAGAAAGACCAGTAATGATAACTGTTGCCGAACCAGTTTCTGAAGATTCAGCTATAGATCTTGTTGGCTTATAGTTATCGCTAGTATAGTATTCTGTAAAGAATCCTACTAAAATACCAGCTAACAATCCTG
>CAKVNP010000365.1 GCA_934777095.1 uncultured Clostridium sp.
AACTAGTTCAGCGTAATTTTTAAATAAAGAGCCTAGTTGTTTTCCTAAAATAGCGCCAAAGATACATATTATAAAAGTAACCACAGCAATGATTAATGATGAAGATAGTATATTAACATTTAAAAATGCAAAACTAATCCCTACTGCTAATGCATCTATGCTAGTAGCTATAGCAAGGGTAGTAAGTTCTTTATTTGAAATATCATCTATAAAATGATTTTCTGCAGTAATAGCTTCTTCACTTTTGATTTCATTCCTATTTTCAAAAAAACCTGCAACCATTTTACGGCCTAAAATACATAAAAGTATAAGTGCAATCCAATGATCAATAGATTTTATGTATTTTTCAAATCCTATACCTAATATCCAACCAGTAAGAGGCATAATTCCTTGGAAAACGCCAAAGAAAAGAGCCATTTTTATGGCAGTTTTTTTGTTTGATTTTGAAAGAGTCATTCCCTTAGTAATTGAAACAGCAAAAGCATCCATAGCAAGAGCAAATGCGGTAAGTAAAATTGTAATAAAGTTCATATATCAAATCTCCTTTTAAATATTTTTTACACAAAAAAAGAGACTTATGCACGCAAAAAAAACGTGCATGAGTCTCGTTATTTAAGATTAGACCAGACTAAAAGTCAATATGTTGATCTAATCACACATTCTGTGCTAACTACTCCCTCAGCAGGAAATAAAATTATGGTTATATTTTATTATGAACTTATAAAATTTGCAAGAAATTTTTATTTTTGAGAGGTAGTAATATACTGTAAAGAAAATATAGTTTATTTATGTTAAAATATAGAAAGGGAAATTTGGGGGGCTAAAAAATGAATAAACAAAGTGAAATTAATAAAAAGGCTTGGTCACAAAAGACTTTTGAGGCATGGAAAAATTTTTTGGGGGAGCCAGCTGACGTGGCAGAGGATATGATAAATAGTCCTGAATATTATTTAAGAAGATTCTTAGATGATTTAGGTGAGGTAGCTGGTAAGAAAGTAGTAAATTTATTAGGATCTAATGGGAAAAAGGCAATACCACTTGCAATATTAGGAGCAAATGTTACTGTTGTAGATATCTCAAAAGAAAATCGTGATTATGCTATGGCAGTTGCTAAAGAAGCAAGAGTTGAGCTGGAATATATCGTATCTGATGTATTAAGCTTAAAGGTTGAAGAGCAAAAGGAAAAATATGATATAGCATTTTTAGAAGGAGGAATATTACATTATTTTGATAATTTAGACGAGCTTTCGGAAATTTTATATAATATTCTGTCATATGGAGGTAAATTAGTATTAAATGATTTTCATCCAATACGAAAAATTTTCAGTGAAAGAGATTTATTTTCAAATAAATTCAATCCTACAGAAACAACTGGCAATTATTTTGAGACAGATTTAATTTATTGTGATGTTCCATACAAGAAATTTGTAAGTAATCGCAAAAAGACTTTTGATAAATGCTGTTTAAGACTTTGGACTTTAGGTGAAATAGTAACATCCCTTGGAAAAGCTGGCTTTGTAATTGAAAAATTAAAGGAAATGCCAAGGTTTGATCAATATAAAAATATACCTGGCGAATTTACTATTGTAGCATATAAATATAAGATAAAGAAGTAAATATCATTTTTAATAATCTCTGATAATAAAATAATACTATTATTAATACCGGATGTTTGTGCGATGTATAGTTATTTATATTATGAAGATTTAATTATTTTATTTATATTGATAATAGTTTTATTTATTATTTATCAGAGGAGAAGAATGGATAAAATGAAATTAAAGGATTGTAAACTAAATTGGCAGAAAATAATCAGCATATTTGTAATGCTATCTTTAATAGCAGCAATAATTTTTTTAGTTATAGAATTAGTAATAGCACCAAGCAAGAATTCCCTTGAACCTTATAAAAGAGTTAAAAGTGATTATGTACTAATGCTTGTGCAATGCTGCTTAGGGGTAATAGCCATGCTATTGCCGGGAATATTAAAGAAAAGTCTTAAAATAGAAGTACCGTCAAATATGATAATTCTCTATACGTTATTTTTATATTGTGCTATATATTTAGGTGAAGTAAGAAGCTTTTATTATGAAATACGGGAATGGGATACTATACTTCATGCGTTTAGTGGCGCAATGCTAGGTGCGCTAGGATTTTCATTTATTTCTTTTTTTAATGGAGTTGAAAAGGTACCACTTAATTTAAGCCCATTATTTGTAGCAATATTTTCATTTTGTTTTGCAGTAACCTTAGGTGTATTTTGGGAAGTATATGAATTTATCTTTGATGGATTATTAGGACTTAATATGCAAAAATTTGCCTTAGAGAATGGACAACCATTAATTGGCCATGAAGCTTTAAAAGATACAATGGAGGATTTAATGGTGGATTGCGTAGGAGCTTTTATTATATCTGTAATAGGCTATATTTCATTAAAGTATAAAAAGGGCTGGATAGATAAGTTTCTGCTAAAAATAAGAAAATAATATTTATATTAAAAGAGCACTAAGGAGGAATTATGAAGAAAAAATATAAAAGGCTGATATTAATAGGAATAATATTAGTAATAGGATTAATTGGAGCTACAGCAGTGATGCTTCATCAAGAAAGTAAAATTACAGCAGCTGAAAGCTATATTGCAGAAGGAAAGTACGAAGAAGCAGCAGAACTTTTAAATAATCTTGATTTAAAGAAAAAAGATGAGCAAGAAAAGAAAGAAAAATATCTTAAGATAATTAATGAATTTGGTAGTATTTCTAAGTTGGATAATACTATCGATAAAATAGATTTTATTGAGAAATTCAAGAATACATATAAGGATACACTTAATAATGAAATATTTAATAAGCTAAATAAGAGTGTAAGCAGTATACTTAAAGACTTAAATGAAAGAAAAGCAAAAATAGAAGAATTAACAGCAGCTATTAATAAATGCATTGAAAATGAAGAAATGGAAGCTGCAAAATCTAAAATAGATGAATTAACAGAAAAATA
>CAKVNP010000366.1 GCA_934777095.1 uncultured Clostridium sp.
GAAGTCCTCTCATACCTGCACGATACGCTGCCATAATTCCTGCTGATGAATCTTCCACCACAAAACAATCTTTAGGATTCATGTTAATCAATGCTGCTGCCTTTAAAAATATATCAGGATTTGGTTTTCCTTTTTCCACATCTTCACTACATACTATTGCATCAAAAAAACTTTTAAGCTTTTCATCTCTTAACTGCTTTGCTACTCTTTCTTTTTTTGCAGATGTAGCTAATGCTATTTTATAACCTGACTCTTTTAAATATTCCAAAAGTTCAATTACACCTATCTTTAAAGGGATGCCTTCTTCTTCAATTCTTCTAAATAATTCTGCATCCTTTTCCTCATACATCACTTCTATTGGCAGATCTTGCCCAAAAGTCTCTTTAAAAGTCTTAATTACATTTTTCCTTCCTGTACCCATAACCGCTACATAGATTTCTTGGGTCATCTTATAACCATGCTTGGTAAAAATGTTAAGCCACTCTTCTAAATATACTCTTTCTGTATCATATATTACTCCATCCATATCAAAAATAACTGCCTTCTTATTCATCTTCCATCTCCCAAATCCCATACTTTTCTTTAAGTTTTAAAATTCTATATACACTTTCATTTATTCTTTCTTCTGAAATTTCATTATTGATAATTTTTTCTTTAACATCATCTATTACTTTATCAACACATTCTTCTGCATTCCCAAGCAATATTATATCACATCCAGCTTCAATACTTTTTACAGAAGCCTCTTCCACTGATAAATAATTTGTAATTGCCCCCATAGCCATATCATCTGTCATAATCACCTGATTATAGCCCATCTTTCCCCTTAAAATTCCCGTTACAACATCTTTAGATAAGGAAGCTGGACTGATATCATCTATTTCATTTAAAATAATATGGCTTACCATAATTACCTCACAGTTATTTTGAATCGCTTCCTTAAAAGGTATAAATTCAAAACTATCTAATTCTTCATAATCCTTATACACTATTGGTAGGCCATAATGTGAATCAACTTCTGTATCACCGTGTCCTGGAAAATGCTTTACTGTTGGTATTACTCCAGCATCCTCCATCCCCCTCATAGTAGAAATACTCATAGATGATACTATCTCTGGATTACTGCCAAATGACCTATCACCAATAACTGTATTATTAGGATTACTAAAAATATCGAGAACAGGCGCATGATTCATATTTATCCCTATAGATTTTAATTTACTTCCTATTCTATTACCATTGTCATAAGCTATTTGAGTATCATTTTGCTCACCAATACTCATCGCTGAAGGAAAGATATCTCCATCTCCGGGTAACCTTGTTACACTTCCTCCTTCTTCATCTATAGAAATAAATAATGGAATGCTGTTATTTTGATTATTAATTTCTTCTATCAGAGCCGCTGTCTCCTCAGTACTATTAATATTTCGGCCAAATAATATTAAGCCGCCAACTTTATTTTGATTAATTAAATTACTGATTTCCTCACTATAATTAGTGCCATCAAAACCACTAATTATCATCTGTCCTATTTTCTCATCTATAGTCAGGGTTTTAATCTTTTGGTAAATCATATCCTCTTTATTATTATTCTCATTAATTTGCTGCTCATTATTATTGTCAGCTTTATCTTCATTTATAGTGTCTTCTTTACTTTTTACAGTATCTTCTTCGTTATTTGCAAGATTATTACTGCCTGCTACTAGCAAAATAAGCAATAATAAAAATATAGATTTAAAAATCCTTTTCATTATTATCTGCCTCCAAAGTTACTACATTATTATATTAACATATTTTAACATATATAAAAAAGACCACGACTAAATCGTGATCTTTAATATTAAGTCATTAATAAAAGCTTATGCTCTTTTAAATATTGACTTACCTTCTTTAATTGTTTCTAATACAACTATATTTTCTAATTCACTTGCATCTACTCGTAATGGGTTTTTATCAAGGATAACTAAATCAGCTAATTTACCTTCTTCAATTGATCCCTTAGTGTCTTCTTCAAAGTATTGGTATGCTCCATTAATAGTAACAGCTTTAATTGCTTCCATTACAGAAATTCTTTGATGTTCTCCAAGAACTCTTCCTGATTCAGTTTTTCTGTTAACAGCATTATGAATTGCTAATATTTGATTAGGGAATTTAACTGGTGGATCTTGGTGTATTGTAAATCTAATTCCCTTTTCTAATGCCCATCCCATTGGAGATATATTTTGAGCTCTTTCTGGTCCAAATACTACATCATGATGTAAATCTCCCCAGAATCTTACGTGATCATTAAAGAATGTTGGTAATGCGCCAATTACCTTAACCTCATCTAATTGATCTTCTCTTAATGCTTGACAGTGAACCATAACTGGTCTTAAATCTGCCTTGCTCCCTGTTATTTCTAAAGCTTTTTTATAGCATCTGATAAATTGTGCACAAGCTTCATCTCCATTAACGTGTGTATGTACTTGTAAATTTCTATTTATACAATCAACATAGTATTGAGTTACTACTTCATCAGTTTGAGTTCCGTATCCGCAATAATCCTTTGCTTGACCTTCTGGAACAACATGATAAGGTTTGCTTAGCCATGCTGTAAATCCTTGTGGTGAACCATCTAACCAAGTTTTAGCTCCTGCTAATTTGTAATGATTATAGTATGCTCTCTTAGGAGTACCTTCATCTGACATTAAATTCATTGTTGATGGTTGAGTAGCCAAACCTACTATATCAATCATTAATTTTCCTGATTGTGCACATGCACCTAAGATATGATTATATCCATTTGCTTCTTCTACAGAGGCATCTTGAGTAGTTGTAATACCTAATGAAGCATATATTCCTTGAACTCTTTCTACAGCTCTTAAAACATCTTCAAAACCAGGTGCTTTTACTATCTTTTTCTTTTCACTATCAAGAATAGCGTTTTCTTCTAAAACCCCGTTAGCTTCTCTAGAATCTTCTGAAACAGTTCTTACAACTCCACCTTCTGGTAC